>CALVTI010000048.1 GCA_944361835.1 uncultured Clostridia bacterium | reverse complement strand
ATGGCTGCACTTTTCTATGCTATTTTTGAAATCGGCTATATTCTTGCAAACAAATTTTGGCTCAAAAAGACCGCTGTGATGAAAGAGCCTAAAGAGCATAAAAAATATGGGCTCATTGTCGGAGCTTTTGAGTGCCTGCTCGTGACACTACTCGCCTTTATGCCTCTCACGACGCTGACCTCTACAGTCGAAGAGCTCTCAACATCTCAAACTACCGAGTCTGGGTCTATTGGAAATCTGCTAAACGAAAATCTCCCACCAATCGTTACAGAATTTGTGACTTACTACAACTCTAGCCCTATTGGCGTGCTAACAAACTGGGGCTCTCTAAACGAACCTATCGCCAGCGCAGTCTCTCCTATATATGCAGGCCAAACTCAGCTTTCGCTAAAACAAGACCTGCTTCCTATTGCCAAGGATTATGATAAAGTGCTCGAAGCTATTTCTGGCGAAAACGGAATCGACTATGACACCCTTCGAGAGGTGGCTGATGATGTCTTGAACTCCAAAGTTTTCACTGCCCTAGAGGGAGAGTTCAAGATTATTATTGAGAACAAAGAAAGTTTTGTAAGCTCGCTGAACTTAGATAGAGCCTTGAGCTTTGCCGTCACCGATATTCTCATCAATTTTGAAATTAAATTTGAAGAGAGCAGTTTTGACTTTAAAGGCTATATGAGCGAGAACATAGAAATAGCTTTAGACGAGCTTGAGCACAATGTGAATTTACAAACGATCAGCGACTTTGCAGACTGTATTTACAGAAACGAAGTTTCTCAAGCGCTAGGACAAGAATACATTGTGCCTATATGTGACACTCTTGAGAGCATAACAAAGCTTCCTATGATGCGCGAGCTCTTCCCTATAGTCGAGTTCTGTTATGACCAGCTCCCAGCCTTCATAACTGACTATGTTGACATAAACCTCTTGATGACATACGAAGATACTCTCGCTGACCTACCTTACATAATAAATGTCGTAAAAGATTTTGTCAGCCAAGTTGATGACTCTGGAAACAATTTCCTTCAAGAGCTTTTATATGGCGACGCAAACTTTACTCAAAAGTTTTTAGATAGCTCTATAGCGACAGACGTGATCTACAATATGGCCTCAAGCCTCAGCATGCACAACCTTGTTGTAAACATCTTTGAAAGAATGGACAGCGGGCTTGCAAGCAGCTTGCAGAAAGTCGAAGGAACCTTTAACACCTCTCAGTTAAAGACTACAATCAGCTTTGCTGACGCAGACTCAGTCATTGACGAGTTTATGACAAAAGTAAGCGCACAGGCAGAGAATATAATAAGCGTGATAAGAACTATTATGAACGAAGCTGACTTGTCAAATGGAGAAGTGCTCAATACACTGAAAGAGCAAATAATCTATTATTTCGATTTTGAAAACATGGAGTCAAACAGTGTGTTTACCGCCGTTTTTGAAAACGTGATAGCTTACTTTAGTGGAGAAATTTTGAGAGGAGACACTTTGCCAGCATTCAGTAGTTATGAAATGTTCAACAGCCTTGTTGACAGCGCTTTTGAGAGCGTGGCAGAAGAGGACAAAATTTATGGCGAGCTTTCTAAATATTTGTTGGTAGATTACACCCAAATCTTTGCATCACTCTAAATTAAAAGATGGGCTAAGAGCTCATCTTTTTTCTTCCTATTTTAAGTTGACATAAACTTCTTAAAATGGCATACTGATTATGATTATAATAGGAGAAGTATATGTTTAAAAAATTTTCTATATTCTTAACTGCTTTTGTACTAGCCTTTTCAGGGCTCTTTCTCACTGCGTGTGGAAACGACCCTCCTTCTACTCCAAGCGACATAGTCAAATATGACGGAAACTATGATTTCAAAATTGAAGGAGGCGCTCAAAGTTCAACAATAAGCTTAAATATTAGCAATGTTAGCCAAAACACCTATTCCTCAGGTGACGAGCTTGATGTCGTCATGCTAAAGCCTTATGAATACTATAGTGGCGAAACTGACCGAGGTATATATTTCAATAGAGAAAGCGATGACGCTGGAGAGGTTGTGGGGTCATATATTGTAGACACCTCAAAGACTTTGTCTCTAGAAAGATATACTGCTAGCGGTTATGATAACCTCTACAACAAATTTGTTTTGGCCAAAGATGGAGAGCTTGTGGCTGGGCCTTTCTTCATAAACGACATTGACTCTCAAAGAACTTTTGCTCAAAAGATAAACGAGACTACTAAAAAAGGAGTCATCTTTCAAGGCTATGACGAGCTCTTGAATACTGGTTCGGGCTGGACAGAGTTTAACATTAATCCAAACTCCATGATATATCCAAACGAATATGTAAATGACCAAGGAGAAATCGTCCAGATAAACAACTCAGGGCTTACAGAGAACGAAGCCATAACTTTTGTGTCAAACGGCAAGACCTACTATTTTAGAAAGAGCACAATAGACTCTATGGACGAGAATTTAATCTTTTGTAAAAACAACAATATAAAGACTCTCTATATAATTTGGAATACGAAAAATTTTGACCAAAGCTATGCTCCGTACTTTATGAGTTATCCCGCAGCAAGAGATTTTGACAAAAACAAAATCTTTGCCATAGACACCTCGACTGAGCTCGGTGCTGGCTACTTTACTGCAGCTATGGAGTTTATGGCAGAGAGATATTCTAGAGAAGACGGCGAATACGGCTATGTTCACCGCTTTGTCATTGGAAACGAGATAGACTACAGCTCAGAGTGGAACGCTGTCGTAAATTACAACACTACTGCTCCACTAGAGCTCAAGCAATATATAGAAGAATATGCCAGAACGCTTAGAATAGCCGAGCAGGCTACAAAAAAATATTATGAAGACAGCATGGTTTTAGTCTCGACTTGCCACTCATGGAATGGGACAAGAACAGCTCTAGCTTCATACTGCACAAGAGACATATATGATTATCTCAATGCAAAAATCAGCTATCAAGGAAACTACAACTGGGGCATGGCTGGCCACCCATATCCAAAAGATTTGACGGCAGCAGCCTTTCTTGAAGAAGAAGTAGACAGCAATGACCTGACAGGAAATATAGAAGACACGCTCTACATCACATGGACAAACATGGAGCTCTACGACATCTATCTTTCTCAAGAACACCTCCTTTACAACGGAGAAATGAGAAGAGTATATCTCACAGAAGGCGGAGTCTCAAGCGGCGGCTATGGCTCGCCTACCGCAAGCAGAAATGAGCTCTGTCAAGCTGCAGGAATAGCCTATGCTTACTACAAATCTATGTCGCTAGATTGCATTGACGCTTTTATCTACTACAAACTCGTAGATGACCCTGCTGATGGTGGAGGCTGCAACTTTGGGATATTCAATACTTCTATGGAAAAGAAAGCCTCATATGAAGTATTTAAATATATGGACACACAATACAGCTTTGAGGTGGCAAACAAATATCTCTCAAATATCAAATTTAGGAAAGACGGCGTAGTCTACAGCGTAGATAGAGGAAACATAACCTCCTATAGAGATATAATGGATGTGACCGACAGCGGTTATGACTGGGACGCTCAGTGGGACGAAGATAAGATTATGGTCAGGACGGTCAGTGAGGCGCCAGAGGCATAAAATTTTGTATAAAAAATTGCTACTTTGGTAGCAGTTTTTTTTTGCTTATTTTTCATAATGTGGTAAAATTAGGTAATCAAAATTAAAGGAGTAAAATATGACTAAAGCAAAAACTATTGCAAAATCACTTTTAGTGGCTATTGTGCTAGCATTCATGGCCATGACACTCGCAGCTTGCGGAACTGACCCAAACGCCATTGTCATCTCAAGCTACGAAGACTTGAAAGCTTTCTTAGCGGACTATTCTCAAAACGAGTTTTTAGACACTGAAATAGCTGAAGAAGGCAAATATCTCTTGCTCACAAACGACATCGATTGCCAAAACGAAGTTTTGACTCCGTTCCTCACGACAGACTATCATGGGCTTGAGTTTAAGATTGATGGAAACGGCCACTCTATCTCAAACTTTATCCTCGACAACTCTTGTATCCGCAATGTAGGAACTGCACCTGGTACGAGCACCTCAGCGTATAAAGTCCTCTCGCTCTTCCCTCGCTCCGATGGTGGCCAACTTGTAAACATTGAGTTTAAAAACGTAAACTACATACTCAGCCCAGACGACGACCAAGTCAATGTAAACAATGGCGGAATTAAGGTGGGGCTCGTGGGCTATTCTAAGTCTACAGGCTCAAACGAGACTGCTGAGTCAGGACACTACACCTCTCTATATCAAAATATCAAACTCACAAACATCAACGTAAGCGTCAAATATCACGCTAGCTCAGCTACTGCTACAAAATACCCTCTATCTATCGGCGCTCTCATTGGGCTGGACGCTGACACGACAAACAATGGCGCAAACCTCATGGCTGACTCCTCTATGGCTATAAGAGAAAACATCACTGTCGACAACTTTAACGTGAACGTAGACATGAACGGCGGAGCTATCTTTGTAGGCGGAATTGCTGGGCAAACACACTGGATGCGCGTCACCTACGACAACTGCTCAGTGACAAACAGCACATATAGCGTCGTAAACACTGGCTCGACAGAGGCAAACTACACTGGTTCTATCGCGCTAAACGACTCCATCTCACTTGGAGGTATAGTTGGCGGCTCTACTAAGGAGCAGCACGAAATAGTTATAACAGACAGCGTAACTGATGTAGACTATGTGGTAGAGAGCGGAAACGCTGGCGCTAATGTAAACGCTGGCACACTTATGGGCGTTGTGATTGAGTCAAATTCTGTAGACACAGACCTTCAAATTCTAAACTTTGGCGACACAAACACCTCGACCACCACCTGCACAGTTGGAGCAGTTGGCGAAGCTGGCACAGCACTTGAAACAATTCCTACTTATGTGACAAAATAAGCTAAAGAAAGTCTGCTACTATGTGGCAGATTTTTTTATTTCTTCAAAACTTGGGCGTTTTAATTTGGACTATAGAATATGGTATGGTACAATAAATTATCAAATGTTAAAGGAGTAAAAAATGACTAAAGCAAAAACCATTGCAAAATCACTTTTAGTGGCCATCGTGCTAGCTTTCATGGCCATGACGCTCGCAGCTTGCGGAACTGACCCAAACGCCATAGTCATCTCAAGCTACGAAGAGTTTAAGGCTTTTCTAGATGAGTATAATCAAAGCGAATACTTAGACCTAGAAATAGCAGAAGAGGGCAAATATCTCTTGCTCACAAACGACATCGATTGTCAAAATGAGGTTTTGACACCTCTCATGACCACTGACCACCACAGCCTTGAGTTTAAGATTGATGGAAATGGTCACACCATCTCAAACTTTGTGCTTGACAACTCTTGTATACGCGAGGTCAGCACGGTGGCTGGAACGGCGGGTGCAGCCTTTAGAGTTTTATCTCTCTTCCCTCGCTCAGATGGTGGCCAACTCGTAAACATTGAGTTTAAAAATGTTACAGTAATTGCATCTCCAGATGATGAGCAGCTCGTCACAGATGTAGATCCAACAATGCCTTGGGGTGGAACTTATGGCATGAAAATTGGTATTGTGGGATACTCAAAATCAACAGGTGCAAATGAAACTGCTGAATCAGGGCACACCACCTCACTTTATCAAAATGTTAAAGTTACAAACATGAATGTCAATGTTAAAAACCATGCAAATGCTGCTAGCGTAAGCGAGTTTCCTTTCTCTATTGGTGCTCTCATAGGCCTGGACGCTGACACTACTAACTATGGAGAAAACCTTGGAGCAAACTCTTCAATGGCCGTAAGAAAAGATATTACAGTAGACAACTTTAATGTAACTGTGGATATGACAGGTGGCGCAGTGCTTGTAGGCGGAGTTGTTGGACAGACCAACTGGATGCGCGTTACATACGACAACTGCACAGTGACGAACAGCACATTCAAAGTGATAAATGACGGCGCTACAGCTGCTACATACGACAAGGTAAACGAAAACGTTACGCTAAATGACACTGTTTCACTCGGCGGTATAATTGGTGGCTCTGCTAAAAAACAACACGAGATTATCGTTTCAAACTGCTCTAGCGATGTAGATTTCATAATAGAGAGCGGAACAGCAGACAGCGCAAATGTTGGAACACTCATTGGCGTTGTAGTAGAGTCAAAGTCGAGCGACTCAGACCTTCACATCTTAAATCTTGAGACAAACAACACTTCGACCTCAACTTGCATTAGAGGCGCAGTTGGAGCAGAAGGTACAGCTGTTGAGACTATCCCTACTTACACTTCAAGATAAGTTAAATTAGATTACAAAAAAACCTGCTCATTAAAGCAGGTTTTTTTATATATAAACTATCTTAATTTTAATCCGTCTTTAAAGGCTTCGCCTACACGCTCTGTGATTTTGTAGTAGCCAAGGCCTCAGCCTCCTTCTTTTAGCTTTTTAATCGACCAGCGAAACGCTCCCGTCTTCTCCAACCTTTATTCTGTCGCCCGTCTTGAGCTCCTCTAATATTTCAGGGCCAAGCTTGTCGATGGCGATTATGTTGGAGTTCTCCCAGTTTTTGGCAAGTATCACGCCACTAGCAGCAAGCGAGTCTATCTCTTCGCTAAATAGCAAAGCCGCTGGGTTTATGCCCATCTGGCAAATCGTTTGAATGACTAGACCGCCTGTCGTTGAGCCTATCGTCTGCGGCAACACCAGCGCCACGCCTGTCAAATTTTTACCATAGACATATGGGTTGTTTTGGTCTGAGCCGATGATTTGTTCTGCGTTTTTAAGCGCGGATTTTTGAAAGGTGGCCAGAGTGTTTAGCCCTTGTTTTGACACGACACACTCTCCCTCATAGCTACCTTTACATATCACTCTTCCTTTAAACACTTTTTTCATGCTTTCACCCCACAAATAATTTTGACAATGTCATCATCTCTGTAATATCTCGACTTTGAATAAGTTCGAAGCTTGTTGCTGTTTGTGATTATAGGCTTTCCGCCAGCTATTGGATTGTTTGTATACATAAGCGGACATATAGAGGATAGCTTTACGCCATAGCTCATGAGCTTCTCATACTCTGGGGTAGTCTTAAACTTCTCGACGACGTCTGGAGCAGAAGTCATGATTGTCCTGACTTTAACCTTCTTTCTTCCTGCCTCTTTCAAAGCCTCGCCTATCCTCTGCGTCCAGGTGATGAGCTGACCAAAGCTCAGGTGTGGACAACCGATGAAGCAGAGAGTAGGTTTTGCGTCAGCGTTTTTCCACATAACTGGATAGCTTTTGTAAACTCTCTCTAGCTCGGCGTCGTCTATGACATAGGTCTTGTAGTCTTTGTTTAAAAGCTTTTCTCCAAATTCTTTAGCCTCTGGCGTCAAGTTTTGAATGTGATAAAGCCCGACTGCACCATTTGAAGCCGTGGCCGCGCCAAAGTCTTTTAGGTATGAGATTGCAGTGTCGTCTAACTCAGTGCCCAAAAACTTGTCTAGTCCTACGACATAGGGCACATCTTCCATAACTTTCATACCAATGGCGCTTCCAAGCACTTGAGCCTCTGGCAAAGAACTTGTTTTGACTTCTATCTTCCAGTTTGCCTTTCTGCCCTCATCTGTCAGCAGTCCAAACTTAGGGACTTTACCTAGCAGCGCACCAAATATATCAAGCATACCGCTGTTTCGATTGCACCTAGCTCCCAAAACAGAATTCGCAAACACAACGGCACTGCTCTCAGCCCAAGACAGCACGTCTCCATACCTTGGAATGTTTCCCACCTCTGGCAAATAACATGTGCAAGTAAAAGCGTTTTGATTTTTCAAACCAATTTTACTCAGCTGTTCTTCGTAGTGTTTTTGCTGAGAGTACATAATTTTGCTAAACACTAATTTGTTTAGCAGCCCGCACTTTACATTTTTGTAGTCGATAGGCCTTGGGTCCACTGTAAACGGATGTGGCGTCTTGAGCCCAGCCTCAATTATCTCGTCCATTATCCTGTAAACAGGCTTTAAAAGCCCAATCCCAAACGAGGTCACCAAGTGTCCACTAGTTGTCACAGGAACAAACTCCTCTGCCCCAAACAGCTCGCCAAACTCGACCAGCGTCTGCATAATCTTGGCTTTAGTCTGGCCCTCTTTGCCATCTAAGATGGCTCTTTCCTCTTTAGTAAGTTTCATCTCCCCCTCCTAAAAATTTCATAAAAATTACACACCAACAAATTCCTTTGCACTGCCTTTTTTACCAGTATAATAAATGTTGACTACTAGACTCATACTCCCTCCTTAAGCCACAGCCATTAAAATGAAAAATAGGACAACCAAAAGTAAAATTACAATAGATAAAATCATAAACACAAGCTTCAAAATTCGTTGTTTTTTGCCAAAAATAAAGGCCAAAATTTCAAGTAACACACTCACCGCACCAGTCACTAGCGCAGGAAAACCAAAATATATCGCCGTAACCACGACGCCGAGCGCAGCTCCGCCTTGATTTTCACTAGCAAGCAAGAGCTTTACAACGCTGTCTCCAAAAACCCACATACAAAAGAAAGTTATCGCCAAAAACACCGTGCCTATAATAAACAAAACTTTGCTTGCCTTCTCCTTCTTAATCTCTTTGACTAGGCCCAAATCTTCCTCTGGCCTATTCTCCACATCAATATTTTCCATACCCCTCCTCACCTCCATTCTACCAATCTCCCCTCCCTTTTGTCAAA
>CALVTI010000047.1 GCA_944361835.1 uncultured Clostridia bacterium | reverse complement strand
GTCTTGACGTCTTCGCCTACGAGAGCGACGGGCTCTCGGGCGCCATCACAAACATGGTTGTTCGTGGCGGAAAAATCTTGGGTGTTTTAAACGTCAGCGTGATAGACGCCTCGCTTGACGAAGGCGAAGCGCTCTCTTCCTACATTATGCAGTACTACAAAAACGTGCTTGTGCCAAAAGAAGTTTTGGTTTCGGCTGAAATAAGCGGAGCTAGTGCACTTGAGGAGTATTTGAAGACAAACATAATCTGCCCTAAAAAGGGTGTCAAACACTCGCTCGTCGAGATGGCAAGAAAAAACGCGCGCGAGCATCTCTCAAAGAGCCTTTCTAAAGACAAACAAAAGTTTAACCAAACTTTTGGTGCGCTTGAAAAACTCAAAGAGGCGCTCTCGCTCACTCGCCTGCCTAAGCGCATAGAGTGTTATGATATCTCAAACACCTCGGGCCTCAATAGCGTGGCCTCTATGACCGTCATGATAAACGGCGAGCTCAAGCACAGCCACTACAGGAAATTTAAGATAAAGACTGTCGAGGGGCCAAACGACTTTGAAAGCCTCAAAGAGGTCATCACAAGAAGACTAACTGAGCTTTCGCTAAGCAAGGACGAGAGCTTTAAGATGACACCCGACCTCATAGTAATCGATGGCGGAAAAGGTCAGCTGAGTTCGTGCTACGAGGTGTTAAAGAATAGCGAATATAGTGAGGTCATAGACATGGTCTCGCTGGCCAAAAAGTTTGAAGAGGTATATCTTCCAGGAAAGAGTGTGCCTGTTATGCTAAAGCGAGGAAGCGCCGAGCTTAGGCTTCTCACCTCTATTCGTGATGAAGCGCACAGGTTTGGCATAACTTTCCACAGGAGCCTAAGAGACAAACGCACGCTTTTAAGCTCGCTTGATGACATAAGGGGCATTGGCGAGGTCAAAAAGCGCGCTCTTCAAAAACAATTTGGCACCCTCACCGCCATAAAAGAAGCAAACGCTGACGAGCTCGCTCTCGTCAAGGGCATAGACCCAGCTCTCGCCGAGAGAATTTATAAACATTTCCACACAGACTAGTTTACACAAAAAAATATTTAGGCTATACTTAGCCAAGGAGAAAATTATGGAGCGTACAAAAATTTGTGAAATCTATGCTAGCCCTGAGAGCTATGACAAAACCCTCATCAAAGTCTCAGGCTGGGTCAGGACAATAAGAGAAGGCAAAAACATTTGTTTTGCCATGTTAAACGACGGCACTTTCAAAAGCGCACAAATAGTCTTTGAGGACAGCCTCAAAAATTTTGAGGAAATAAAGCGCCAAAACGTCGGCGCGTCGCTAGAGGTCGTGGGAAAAGTTAAGTACACGCCTGAGGCTAAGCAGAGCTTTGAGGTCGTGGCTGAAGAGATAAAAGTTTTGGGCGAATGCGCCAGCGACTACCCTCTTCAAAAGAAATATCACAGCCTCGAATTTTTGCGTGAGCTCGCTTATCTTAGACCTAGGACAAACACCTTTAATGCCGTGTTTAGGATAAGGTCGGAGGCTGCCTTTGCCATACATAAGTTCTTTAACGAAAAAGGTTTTGTATATGTAAACACACCTATCATCACCTCAAGCGACTGTGAGGGCGCAGGCGAGATGTTCCAGGTCACGACGCTCGACCTTGAGAAGATAAACGGAAAGCCAGACTACTCCAAAGACTTCTTTGGCAAGAAAGTTAGCCTCACCGTCTCGGGTCAGCTTCAAGAAGAGTGCATCACCCACGCCTTTGCAAACACCTACACCTTTGGCCCAACCTTTAGAGCAGAAAAGTCAAACACCTCTCGCCATGCGGCTGAGTTTTGGATGATGGAGCCAGAGATGTGCTTTACTGACCTAAAGGGAGTCATGAAAAACGAAGAGGAAATGCTCAAGTTTGTCATAAACGAACTTTTGAGAAAATGTCCTGACGAACTCGAATTTTTAAACAATTTTGTAGATAAAACTCTCCTAGATAGGCTTCATAACGTCGTAAATAACGACTTTGCCGTGCTCACCTACACTCAGGCTATAGCTCTTCTTGAAAAGGTCAAAGACAGGTTTGAATTCCCAGTCGAGTGGGGCGTCGACCTCCAGAGCGAACACGAGCGCTATATCACAGAAGAAGTGTATAAAAAACCCGTCTTCCTCATCGACTACCCAAAAGACATCAAGGCTTTCTATATGCGTCAAAATGACGACGGAAAGACAGTTGCGGCGTGCGATCTTCTAGTGCCAGGCATAGGCGAACTTATTGGCGGAAGCCAGAGAGAGGAGCGCCTCGAAAAACTCACCGCGCGCATGGACGAGCTTGGCCTCAACCGAGAGGACTACTGGTGGTATATCGACCTTAGACGCTACGGAACCGTGCCTCACGGAGGCTACGGCCTCGGCTTTGAGAGGCTCATCATGTATGTGACGGGCATCTCGAACATTCGAGATGTGGAGCTGTATCCGCGTACCGTCGGCAAAATCGACTACTAATGTTCGCCCGCCCAAAAGCGTCGAGATACTGCGTTTCTGTCGGGCCGGTCTCCACAGTCATGTGGGGGCGTTGGAGAGTCTTCGAAAAAAAGGCCTCTTGCAAAACGTGCACTCGAGTAGAAACACATGAGCCCGCTCAAAAGCGAGAGAGACAAGGCTCGCAAAGTGGCCGAAGGCAGGAGTGTACATTGGCGTACATGACTGTCTTCGGTCGCTTTGCAGAAACGCAGTATCTCGACGCTTTTCAGCGGGCGAATAAACGCAGCTCCGCGACGCTTTTCAACGGTCTTTTACTTTGGCGTAAATGAAGATGCCTGCCATAACAGCCAAGCTAATCCCAAAGGCTAAGACATACCATGGCCAGCGGTTTGCCTCAGTGTAGTAAAAGTGGACAACTTTTTGAGCCTCTGTGCCCTCTAGCGTCCAGGAGTGGACGTAGGTCGAGCCTATTCTCGTGACGCTGTCGGCGTCTGAGTGAAGCCTGGAGTCGAGCGTGGCGTAGTTAAAGACTAGTTCTGGCCTTGGAAGCTGAACTCCTGAGCCAGAAATCCACTCGTTTGCTTTGTTGTATAGATAGTCGACTATGTTTATTTGCTGGCCTGAAGAGTCTGTCGTCGTGGAGGCAAAGAAGGTTTGGGTCTCGGTCACAACATGATAGATGAAGGCGTTGCTCCCTTCCTCAATATACACTCCGTCGTCCTCTTCGTCGCTCTCAGGCTGGTCGTAGGTGTAGTAGAGGTTTCGTACATAAGACGAGATAAAATTTATGCTGAATGTAATGCCGTTTCCGCTCGTCGTGTCTGCGTCAAAAGCTATTCCGTTTAGGTAATAAGTCTTTTCAGCGTCGCTCAAAAGCTCGTTTGAGTTTATATACCTCACCCAGCTCGTCCTCTCGCTAAAAGTGTAGCTGTTCCATTCGTTTAAGGCGTTTTGCACAACTGTCTCGTAGTCGCTCTGGCTTATGCCTAAGGCCTCAAAACTAGACACTGTGATGGGGAAATATATATTGTCGCTCACCTCGCCCGTGAGGCTCTCCTCATAGGTGTAGCTCACGCTTGAGCAACCAGTGAAAACAAAACACAAAAGTAGACAAATTAAGCACAAATATTTCTTCATAGTTATATAATATCACAAATATTTTAAATTTAAAACTTTTAGATAAAAAAGACCTCATTTTTAATGAAGTCTTTTTTTTAGTTTATAGCTATTCCCAATCTAGAACTGGGTACTCTCCGCTGCCTCTGGAAATAAACGGTGATTCAGTGCCTATAAGGCCATTTGTCACTGTTTGGGCGCCTGCGCTTGTCGTAATTCCACTCGCTGAGCCCGAGCCGACTGCGCTTGTGCCCGAACAATACACTCTCGTATAGCTTGCACCAGTGCCTGAAGAGCCAGCGACTTCGCCGTAGCCAGTTTGGCTAGAAACATATATGCTGTATGAGTATGTGAGTGCACCAGTGTTTGAGCCTATAAGCCCGCCTAGAGTTTTGCTCCCCGAAGCGCCTGTGCCGTTTACGAGGCCCGTGTTATAGCAGTATGTCACACGGCTCATGTTTGAGTTGGAGCCCACAATTCCGCCCGCTACAACCGCGCTCGTTGTTATGAGATTTATTTGCCCTTTGTTATATGATTCAGACACAGTTCCCTTTAGGTTTGAAGCCACAATTCCGCCTGCAGTTATAGTATTTATTCCTGTCTCAGTGATATTGAAGGTCGCATTGTTTCCACACTGAGTTATGCTTGCATTGTCTAAATTGTTTTGATATGCTATTCCGCCAAAGACTGAGACGTTGGTCAAAGTAAACTCGCCGGAAAGTAAACAGTTCTGTATCGTGCCCTGGTTTGTATATGCCACACCGCCACCTTGCCTATAACCAGAAGAATCTGAGCCGGTTGCGTTCACTGTTAGAGCTGAGACATTGATGTTTTGAATTGTCCCTAAGTTTGTGCCAGCAATTCCGCCAAAATGTCCTCTTCTTGTGTTAAAGGTGGCTGAGAGCGTCAAGTTTTGCACTATGCCGTTTTCCATAACTTGGCCAAAGAGACTGTAGGTCGGGCTAGAAGAAGCGTTTGAGCCAGTTAGTGTGTAGGTTATGGAGTTGTTGTTTCCATCGTAGGTCGCGTTTAGGCTGGACACAAAGCTTGTGGCCGTAGTCGAGGTCAAGGTGAGGTTTTGCGTCTGCCTGAAATAGTATCCGCTCTCAAAGCCTGTCATGTAGCTGTAGGTCTGGTATCTGTGAGCAATGCTCATAAACTCTTCAGCTGTCGAGATGAGGTATGGGTTTTGCTTCGTGCCCATGCTAGCGTAGTCAGTTGGGCTAGATACATCAAAGAGATTAAACTCTAGCTCTTGTGACTCACAAGGCTGAGACACGAGCTTTCCGCCCACGTCGGAGACTCTAGAGACAGTGACTATATGTCTGCCTACCGCCGTCGGCGCATACCATACATAGTAGCTTCTTGATGCCGAGTCATAAATGACATATTCTTGAGCCGTCGACGTCGAAGTGTCTATTGTGTAGTCAAAGGTGTAAAGCGTCTCGCCAGTCTCGCCTATGACTCTATCTTCAATATTGTAGCCGTAGTAGAGGCTAGAGCCCTCGATTTGTTCATGCACAAACCTAAACTGCTGAGAAGTCTCATCGATTAAGATTTCGTCAAGAGCCTCTGGCACAGCGAAGTTATCCTCAACCCAGAACA
>CALVTI010000046.1 GCA_944361835.1 uncultured Clostridia bacterium | reverse complement strand
GATTTATGGCGAGCTCTTTGACATTTTTATAGACTTTTTCTTTAATCTTTAAAAACTCTTGGCCACCTATCTTGTTTAGCTTTGGCGCCTTGTCTCCGCCTAGATAGGCCGTCAGGCTATCCGCCTGCTCGCTAGGCAAATAAAACTTATCTCCACCCGCATACTCTATTACAAAATAGTCCTTTTCTACGCCTGAGATATTTAGCCTTTCTAGCGCTATACACTTTCCTATTCCGTGAGTGGCATGCACGACATACTCGCCCACCTTAGGAGTGTAGAAAACGGCATTTTTGTTCTTCTTAGATTTTTTGACTACCTTCTTTCTTACAAGGTCGTTTGCGCCTATGAGCACAGTCTCGCCGTTTAGAAAAATGGCAGAATATGGAAGGTTGTGGCTTGTAATGTAGAGATCGTAGCCATAATCTAGTGGCTTTGGAAAGATGTCTTTAGAGGAGAGAAACTCCTCTATCCTCTTCTTTGAAAGTTCGTCACCTGCAAAGATTACGACTCTATAGCCTCCGCGCCTATAGACTTTTATATCGTCGGCGAGGTCAAGGTAAGAAAAGAGATATTTCTTTGCTTCCTTAGTCCTAAACTTGACTATGGCTTCTTCTTTGAAGAAGTTTGTTTGAGTGATGAGATTTGTAAACGAAACTTGAGCTTTGTTTGGCGATAAAAAGATTTTGCTTTCATCGACAAAGTCCGCCGTCTCGCCAGTCAGGCTCTTTAAAAACAAATCTTTTTGCCCGACCAGCTTTTTAGGCTCGTCGAAATAGATTATGCCATCTAGCGAAAGTAAGTTTTGATTTGACGGAACATAGACAGCTGGCATGAGCTTTATGCGCTCTATCTCTTCTATGAGCGAAAAATCTTCTATGTCTATCACGCTCAGCTTTTCAAGTGTATCCCCAAAAAACTCAAGGCGGTAAGTCATTCCGTCTACATGCGCCACTTCTAGAGTGTCGCCTCTCACGGAAAACTGACCGCGCCTAGAGCACACCTCTACTCTAGTGTAGCCCATAAGCGAGAGCTTTTTTACAAACTCGCTAAAGTCGTAGTCCTTTCCTGAAACCAGCTCTACTTGTTCGAGCCTGCCAAGGTCTGGCAATTTTTCAAACAGCACCTCGACGAGCACAATGAGCACATCTATACTTTTGTCTACATACCCACAAACGCTTGTCAAAAAGTCGAACATGACAGAGCTATCTTTGAGCCCATAGACATTTGAAAACGAAGAGGTGATGAGCCTAGCTCGCTTGCCCATGGCCGAGATTTGTTCGAGAGCTTTCTCTGCGCTGACTATGTCGTTTGCTACAAAGATGGCTTGGCCGTTCATGGTCCCGACGAGCGTGGCCTTTTCATAAATAGAAAGACCATAGACAATTTGCTTTTTACAGCTGTCTATGTTCTTTTTAAAACTATCTACTGGGTAGCTATCTATGAGTTTTAGAAAATCTATCATAACACTTTTTCTATCAAAAAATCTATGCCTTTGTCAATAGCCGAAGCGATGAGAGAGCTGTCCTGCTCTCCTATTTTTGAGAGCACATAGTCCGCGAGATCCTCTGGTCTTGACGCTGGCCTTATACCTATCCTCAGCCTTTTAAAATTTGAGCCCACAGCCTCAGCTATGCTTCTAAGGCCATTGTGCGTGCCAGCACTGCCCTTTTCTCTAAACCTAAAGTCACCAATAGCCAAATCAAAGTCGTCGACCAAGACTATGACGTCTTCAAGCTTTACTTTATAGCTCGTCATGAGCGCAAGAACTGCCTGTCCGCTGAGGTTCATGTAAGTAAGCGGTTTTGCGAGCACAAGCTTTGTGCCACCTAATTCAGCTTCGCCCACGAGGCTAGAGCACTTTTTTTTCTTTACGCTCGCACCCAGTCTCTCAGCGAGTTCGTCGAGCGCCATAAAGCCTATGTTGTGATAAGTAGAGTCATATTTTTTTTCTGGATTGCCTAGCCCAACTACAATTTTCATGGCTCACCTCACTGCGCTTTCGAGTTTTTCAAATACTACTTCTTTCCCGCTTGAAATCTTGCTTTTTATTACTGCGCTCTTAATCACCCTCGCCCCCGTCTGGACAATGCTATCCACAATGTAGTTTCCAGGGCCAATATAGCAGTTTTTGCCTATTATGGTAGCGCCCTTAAGAGTGTTGTTTTCTGCCACGATAGTTCCGCTCTCAATGATGACATCGGCGTCTATGAAAGTAGAGGCTTTTGAGAGCACAATGACTCCGCTATCTTCATGAAAAGAGATTATTCTATCTTTTAAAATCTCGTTGATTTTGGTCACAGCTCTCAAGTCGTCTATCATGAAAAAGTCCTCGCCAGAAAATATTTTAGCTGGCAGACTTTGAATAGCGTCGACTTTTTTTATAAACTCTGTATCGAAGATATATCCTCTCTCCAGCGTAAGTACATTGAGCCCTCTGTTTTTAACAAACTCGACTATCTCAAGCACGGTCTTTCTTTCAAGAAGTGGGGTGTCCCCATAAAACACTGCCGTATATTTGCTGTCTGTAAGGAGTGGCTTTATGACTTTTAAAATATCTTCCTCAGGGAGTTTGTTTGCTCTCTTTATCTTAAAGCCTTCACATGCGAGCGCGACCCACTCCCACGCCTTTTTGCCCATGAGCTCTATGTCATAGACGTTAGAAAAACTGCCGAGCAAAATATTTTTTTCCAAGATGATAATAACAGCTAGTTCGTTGTCTGCCACATCTTTATTAATATCTAGTTTTATCTCTGTCTCTAAGAGCATCTTTCTCCTCCTTAAATAATGTCTTTGCTGCCTTTACGGCATCTTCATAACTCTTTCCAGTCTTGACAAACCTCGCTTGAATTTTGAGTCTTTTGAGTTTGTCTTTGCTTGCCTTTAGCCTGAAAAAGTCATTCCAATATTCATAATATCTATCTCTAGAAATGGCATAGATACCCTTGGCTCTCAAAGCTGTAACGAGCGCTTTTTTCTTACGCTTAGGAACGTTTGGATATTTTAAATATCCCCAAAGCGCCTCAAAGGCCCCAAGCTTGTCCTCCACAGGCACTACGTCATAGAAATAGACTTTGTCATAGTCTCTCATCTCTACGCCAACATTTGCCTTGATAGCTTCTTCACTATCAAACCTAATAATCCCAGCCAAAACCTTTTTCTCTGTCATGAGCGCGCTAATCTGCTCAAGCAGCGAGAGCATTTGCATCATGATGAGCGCTGTGAGCGGAAGCACGACGAGTATAATCATACCCACGCTGCTTGCACAAAATCTAAATATAGCTCTCAGCCAGGTCGGCGTGTAGACATAAGTCCCGACGACGTAGTCTTCTCTAATGGCTATGGCATCTTGAGATGCGTTTGAGTCACCTTGAGTTATGAAAAATCTAGTCCCGCTATCGTCTATCATGACGTCTATAATTCTGTGAAAGTACACCTTGACGTTTTCGAGCTTTGCCACTTCGCTCACATCTCGCCTGCCCTCATACTCCTCGACGGTAGACTCTTTTATATTGTCAAAATCAGTTATGCTCGTCAAGCTGTTTCTCACATCACTTTGAGCGTCTCGAGAGTCTTGGTAGTAGTAAAAGGCGATGATGTCGCCCTCATAATCCTCGCTCTTAGGCCTTAGGTCGTCTGTGCTCGACTTATAGAGTATGACGGTGTCTCTTATGTTAAAGCCTGCGGCCTGCATACTGCCAGACCTTATACAAACAATAGAGACGCCAAAAATGCTTTTGACGTCGTTTTCTCTTTGATTTACAAACATGACAAAACTGCTGAGAAGCGCGATAATAATAATCGGGAAAAGCACCACATCGGATATGAGACCCAATATGGAGTAAAAAGTACGCTGTTTTTTAAATTTTGTCTTATCTCTTTGCATTAGCTAATTTCCAGTCCCCATACAAATCATCAAACTTCTTAAGTTTTTTCTTGCCCTTAAAGTGTACTCTCCAATATTTCCAGTACTCCTCAGGGTTTTTCTCATACAGCATAACTGC
>CALVTI010000045.1 GCA_944361835.1 uncultured Clostridia bacterium | reverse complement strand
CAGACTGTTTACTCTAAGGTCGAGGGCTCAAGTGCAGCTCCTACAGCAGGGCTTCATTTTACCGAGGAGCTTCTAGAGAAGATAAGAGCCAAGGGTGTAAAAATTGTGGAGCTGTTGTTGCATGTGGGGCTAGGCACATTTAGGCCAGTCAAAGAAGATGACATTCTAAAACATGAAATGCACAGCGAATATTACGAGCTCAGAGAAGAGACGGCGGAGATTATAAACAAAGCTAAGGCTGAGGGGAGAAGAATATTTGCCGTTGGCACAACTAGCGTAAGAGTTTTGGAGACCTGCGCTAAAGGAGGTAAGCTCATAGCTGGACACGGCGAGACAAATATTTTTATCTATCCGCCATATAAGTTTCAAATAGTAGATTGTCTTATCACAAACTTTCATTTGCCAGAAAGCACGCTCATCATGCTTGTTTCAGCTTTCTGCGGAGTGGAGGAGACTTTGGGGCTATACAATCTAGCCGTGAAAGAAAAGTATAGATTTTTTAGTTTTGGCGACGCTATGCTACTCTTGTAAACTTTTTAGGAGAATTATGAAATTTAGTTATGAAATAAAACACATATGCAAGCAAAGTGGGGCGAGAGTGGGCGTCTTTCACACGCCTCATGGCGATATAGAGACGCCTGTCTTTATGCCTGTGGGCACTCAGGCCACAGTTAAGGGCCTTAGGCCAGAAGACTTAAAAGAGCTAGGGGCGCAGATTGTACTCTCAAACACCTATCATCTCTTTTTAAGGCCCGGGGAAGACACTATAAAAAAAGCTGGAGGGCTTCACAAATTTATGAACTGGGATTGGCCTATCCTTACAGATAGCGGCGGCTTCCAAGTTTTTTCGCTCTCAGGGTTAAGGAAAATAACGGACGAAGGCGTGACTTTTTCCTCGCACCTAAACGGTGAAAGGCATTTTATTACTCCAGAGAGGTGCATTCAAATCGAAAACGATTTGGGGGCCGACATAATAATGGCCTTTGATGAATGCACCCCGTTTGGCGCAAGCTATGAAGAGAGCGAGAGGGCAGCTGACAGAACCAAGCTTTGGCTCGAAAGATGTTTTAAGGCCCATAATAATGACGAACAGATGCTCTTTCCAATAATCCAGGGAAATATTTATCCTGACCTTAGACTTAGGTGTATTGAGGACTGTAAGCCGTACGCCAAGTGTGGCATTGCTATTGGAGGGCTGTCTGTAGGAGAGCCGAAAGAGAAAATGTATGAGATCCTGAGTCTTATGGAGCCTCATCTTCCTAAAGATATGCCGAGGTATTTGATGGGAGTGGGGAGCCCAGACTGCCTTGTTGAGGGCTTTAGCAGGGGCGTGGACATGATGGACTGCGTCTTGCCTACACGAATAGCTCGAAACGGCACAGCGTTTACCAGAGCTGGTAAAATAGTTATTAAAAACGCAAAGTATAAAGAAGACTTTTCACCTATTGAAGAGGGCTGTCAGTGTTATGCTTGCAAAAACTACACAAGAGCATACATTCGCCACCTTATCATCTCAGGCGAAATGCTTGGGGCTGAGCTTTTGAGCATTCACAATCTCTATCATTTAGTGCACTTGACCGAAGAAATAAGAAAAGCTATCTACGAGGATAGACTGCTTGACTTTAAAGAGGAATATTTGAAGGGATATAAAATTTAGGTATTGCAAATTAAGTTAAAATGTGACAAAATAAGCTTTGCCAAGTGCTTGAGTTATGATATAATATAGCTCAAATGAGGAGAAGAAAGATGTTGCTTGCCACATTTTATCAAATAGGCATGCCTATTATTGTTCTCATTTTAATGGTCTATTTTTCGACCAAGATTTAAAGGAGAAGAACTATGCAAAATTTACTTGAGGGCGGACTTGACGCCACGAGCTGGATTTTTATAATCGTTTTGCTTGTGCTCGTCGTGCTTTACTTTGTGTCATTTTTTCTTAGAAACAAGAAAGACAAACAAAGAAGAGAGGAGCTCTACAGCGGGCTGAAAAAGGGCGACTACGTCATGACCTATGCTGGCGTCGTGGGTAGAGTTGTGGAGATTTTTGAAAGAGACGGAGGGAGAGTTGTTACTATCAAGACCGGCCAAGGTGGATTTCAGGGCTATACGACTGTTTTAGTTGACGCTATCATGCAGTATTCACCAAACGAGGCAGACCTCTTTTCTACGCTTAGACAACCAGAAGAGAAGAAAGAAAAAGAGAAAAAGGCTAAAGAGTTAGAGGTGGAGCTTGAAAAAGCTGTTAAAGAAGAGCCTCAAGAAGAGCTAAAGCAAGAAGAAAAGTCTGAAAATAGTGAAGAGAAAAAAGACCAGTAACGCTGGCTTTTTTTTAGATTATAAATATTTGTTGCAAAATCAATTTAAATATGATAATTTATATTCAAGCGAAATGCACTGCTCCTGAGGCCAAATCCTGGGATTTCGGCGAACATTCTCGGGTAAATGTTTTCACTGGGGTGAAAAATAATCAGTTGTGGTTGCATTACTTTGTGAAGCAGGAGATCAATGTTCGAGGAGTTGAAACGTAAAGTAAGAATAGATTTCAGGACCTGTTTTTTATTTTGTATTCAGGAGGCGTAG
>CALVTI010000044.1 GCA_944361835.1 uncultured Clostridia bacterium | reverse complement strand
AGGCTATAGCTCATATTGGTCACGCCGCTTGCCGAGCCCTCTACAGTTGCGAAAAATCCGCTCAGCTCTTCGCCACCTTTTCTTGAGACGGTGACTGAAGTTCCGCCATTTTGGTCAATGGGTTCTTTTAATTTTATACTATATCCATTTCCATCGAGCGTACCGCTGAAGGAAGAAATGGAATCAAAAGTTGAAGGCAATGTTATGTCTCCACCAAGCTCGAAGGAACCATTTTGGGCTGCTTTTATGGCGGTCTCAAAATTGTTTGAATTTAGCACGGTGACTTGAGGCAAGGTCGTCTCTGCCTCTATGTATGAGAAATCAGCCATTGACACGCAAAAGCCAACAGCTAAAACAAAACTCAAAAAACAAAAAAGTTTTTTCATTTTCGCCTCACTCTTATTTTGCTTAAATTTTAACATAATAACCCGGGCTTGCAAAATAATTTGGCTATATATTTAACTTAATAATATCTCCTCAGCCTTTTTATAAGGCGCTCTTTGTCCTTTTCTACTAGGCTCTTTTCTCGCTTTATCACCTTGGCTTCTGGCTTAGACATGATATAGTACCTGAGCTCGTCTAGAGCATGATCGTCTTTTTTAAAAGGCCTATCGTCAGTGTTCCAAAAATATCCCTTTATTTCTCTAATCAAGTTTACGCAATTTTTAAAGATAAAGAGTCTAGCTTTTCCATCTGCGCTCCTTAGATATGATTTGACCCTGTTTATGCCCGCAAAGAGATTTTTGTCCACATTTGGGTTTGCAAGTATTCCATTCTCATAAAATATATCCACCACGCTCTTTTGGGAGGCCAATGTCTTTTGCGTTGCCGCGCTGTCAATGAGCGCATAGATCATGTTTTTATTATTAAATTTCCACCCTAGCTCCTGACAAATCTCTTTTATTTTTCTTGAATGATACAAGATATCTCTGCCTGCCTCATAGTGCTCTCTTATGCAATAGATATTGCCGTCATAGTCCACGGCATACCAATGGGCTGAAAGAGGATTGTTTAGCCCCGGGTCGATGGAGATATTGTCATACCACTCTCTAGGCACCTCAAACGGCTCTATGACATGAATGTTTTCGTCAAACTCATTATATACCATGCCACCATTGCCAACAAATTTTCCATACCTTCTAGACTCAAGCTCGTCTGTGCTGAGCGTAGAGGAAAGCAGTTTTATTTCTTCTTCGTTTAGAAAAGGATTGTCAGCCCACTCCATAAACTCGCACCAAACCTCTTCGTCTTTGGCCTCGTTTAGGTAGATTTGTCTATACACCCAAGTCAGGCCCTTGAGCGGAGTCATCGTCCCAAAAATCTCACCTTTTTTGTCCATTATTCTCATTCTGCACTCGACATAAATCTCTTCAGGAGGCTCTTCATCAAACCACACATAGTCAAGGCTCGCTCCCTGAAATTTTTCTCGACCTTGGTCACAGCTTTTAAAAACAATTTTGCTATTGCTTCCAAAGACATTTTTGACAGAAATATAATCTATGACTCCTCGCTCTGGGCTATCTTTTCGTCCCTCGCACATGACGACCTCGTCTATCCAGTCGGGATTTAAATAGTGTAGAATTTTATCCTGAGCCACATCTCTCTGCACCTGACGAGAAAGGCTCACCACCCACCCGCTCGTCGGTTTATTTTTCTTATAAGGGTGAATGCCTCTAGCTAGCCAAACAGTTTCGACAGCTCCACACTCAGTCTTACCGCTTCTATTTCCACCAAATACCCATCTGTTTCGTTTTGGGCATTTGTGAAATTCCATTTGTTTTTTATGTATTTTTTCTCCAGTGTTGTATCTTGAGAGCGAATTTTTAATATATCTTTTTTCAAGTTCAAACTCGACTTTTTTTATTCTATTTAATAATTTTTTCAAATTATTTCTCCTTTTCTCAAAAAAATACAAAAATTTACATTTTTTTAATAAAATAAACGCAAAAAAATAATTTATTATTTATTTGTGAAAATTTTAGCCACGATTTTTTCTTTATTATTTTCTTTTTCTCCTCTTCCCCTGACCTCTACAAGTGAAGAGATTTATGCGCGCATAACAAACAGCGAGACATATTTTTATTCTTCGCCAAATGACGAGGCTAAATTTTTTTTACTCCCAAATTCATATTTTGTTCTACTTTTAGAAAACGCAGGAGAAAACTATTATAGAGCCCAATACATGGATGTACTTGGTTATGTAAAAAAAGAAGAGGTCACGCCAATCGTTGGCACGCCTCAAAATCCTTACGCAGATAAAAGTAGCTTTAGAGTATTTTCTCTAAACGGACTAAACCTAAGGTCTAGCCCAGACTCGTCCTCACCCTTTAATATTGTTACTGCAGTACCCTATCTAGAAAGAAATCTAATCTTTTATGGACAAATAGAAGGCGAAACTGCCATAGAGGACAAATCTAGCACATGGTACTACTGTAAATACCTTAGCGGAACCCAGTCTTACAGCGGATATCTCTACTCTGTCTTTTGCGACCTTTTGACGCCTATAACCATAAACAACGAAGTTTTTGAAGCAAGAGAGGAGCCACCCTTTTTAGACCAAACTTCCACCACTGAAGACCCACCTGAAGGTTTTTCTCTCACGACGCCAGTTCAAATCATAATTGCCGTAGCCGTTTCACTTCCATGCATAATTTTAATTTATCTTTTGTTTAAACCAACAAAGATAGTGACAGAAGAAAATAGCAAAGACAAAAAGGCCAAAAAGAAAAAAATCAAACGACTCAAGAAAGCAGATTATTATGAAATAGAAGACTGAAGCTCTACCCCGACTTTTTTATAACTGTTGTAGATAGCCCTAAACCTCTCCGTAGTAATCGTGACGCCCTCTCCTCTTTTTTCATTTTCAAGACAAAGGTCTCTTATCCATTTTTCACTTTGGGTAAGCTCTTCAAGCTTTGGTATATCAAAACCGTTTGTATGCAAAAATAAAGCTGAGGATTTTAGTCCGTCATTTATTTTTCTGTAGACAGTTCTTGAAGAAATATTTAGCATGTCTGCTATTCTCTCAATAGTAAAGTTATCAATAAAACGTAAAATTAGTGTTTTTGCCTCCATTTTGTCAATATTTTTGAAAATTTTATGAGCCAAAACCTTTAGATTTATAAGAGCCTTTTTTCTCTCTGTCAATTCTAAAAGCGAGCTTGCAATATTTAAAGTATTGTTAGTAGAAAAATTCGCGCCAGAGATATTGTTGGAAAAAATGGCTTTCATTTCAAAAATTTTGTCAATAGAGTCAGCCAGTTTAGGCAGATATCTATAGACTGAAAAAATAGTTTTTGCCCATGTTTCTAAGTTCATCTTGTCCCCCTTTTCTACTTTTATAAAAAGTATATATTTTGCTAAAATGTCAAGTCAAACGATGGCAGTGGAATTTCTCAAATATTTTATAAAATTTTCCAAAATTTTCCAAAATTGTCCAAAACTGCCTTATTTCTCGAACATATGTACAAATATTACCATTATAAATATGTCACCTGCGGTCACTATTTAAAATTTTTTTTGCACACGCCAAATTTTTATCACATGGACATACCAGATTTCAAATAATAGTGACAAAAATTTTTTGACTAGGGTTGCCACGCTCCCCTCTTGTATGCTATACTCCCTTTGTTAATAAGGAGAAAAGCTATGCTTCAAGCTATAAATGTTTCGTTACAATTTGGTGGAAGAGTGCTGTTTAAAGACGTAAATTTGAAATTTACAAAAGGCAACTGCTACGGTATCATAGGTGCAAACGGCGCTGGCAAGTCCACTTTTTTAAAAATCTTGACTGGGGAGATAGAACCAAACAAGGGCGAAGTCATAAAGAGCCCAAACGAGCGTATGAGCGTGCTCGTGCAAAACCAAAACGCTTACGACGACCACACTGTTTTGGAGACGGTTTTGCTTGGGCACAAGAGACTCGTGGAGATAGAAAAGGAAAAAGAGGCGCTATACTCAAAGCCAGACTTTAGTGAAGAAGACGGAATTAAGGCGGCCGAACTTGAGACAGAGTATGCTGAGCTTGGAGGCTGGGAAGCCGACGGCGAAGCAAAGACGCTTTTAAAAGACATAGGAATAGATGAGGGCTCGTTTGACAAACTCATGAAAGACATGGACCCAAAACAAAAAGTCAAAGTGCTCCTGGCGCAAGCGCTTTTTGGAAATCCAGACATTCTCATACTTGACGAGCCTACAAACAACTTGGACTTCAAGACAGTGAGATGGCTCGAAAACTTTCTTTTAGACTTTGAAAACACAGTGATTATCGTCTCGCACAACAGGCACTTTCTAAACAAAGTTTGCACCCACATTTGTGACGTAGATTTTGGGCAGATAAATATGTATCTTGGAAACTACGACTTCTGGTATGAGACTAGCCAGCTCATGGCAAGGCAAGCCAAAGAGCAAAATAAAAAGGCCGAACAAAGGGCCAAAGAGCTCAAGGACTTTATCGCGCGCTTTGCCGCAAACGCCTCTAAGTCAAGACAGGCCACCTCTAGAAAGAAAGAGCTTGAAAAACTCACGCTTGAAGACTTTAAGCCTTCCTCAAGAAAATATCCTTTTATTGACTTTAGGTTCGACCAAGAGCCAGGAAAGGAAATTTTGATTGTAAAAAACCTCACAAAAAAAGGCTTTTTTAACAACCTAAGTTTTACTATAAACAGAGATGACAAGATGGCTGTGCTTTCAAACAACAGCCTTGCCACAACCATGCTGTTTGATATTTTGACGGGCAAGGAAGAGCCAGACAGCGGACATGTGCACTGGGGCAAGACCATAACTTATGGATATTTGCCACAAGACAACCGCTCATATTTTGACGACTGCAAGCTCTCTATAGTAGACTGGCTCAGGCAATACTCCAAAGACCAGACTGAAAGCTATATCCGTGGCTGGCTTGGAAGAATGCTCTTTTCAGGCGAAGAGGCTCTAAAGCCAGTAAATGTGTTGTCTGGCGGAGAGCGCGTGAGGTGTATGTTTGCAAAGCTTATGCTAGAAGGCGGAAATTTTCTCATCTTTGACGAGCCTACAAACCACCTAGACCTTGAAAGCATAACAGCGCTCAACAAGGGTATGCAAAACTTTAAAGGCCCGATGATTTTCGCCAGTCATGACCAAGAGATAGTCGAGACTGTAGCAAATAGAATCTTAGACCTTGTCGATGAGAATAAATATATTGATAAGATGTGCACTTTTGAAGAGTATGTAGATTTAAAAAATTAAGAGCCTATTAAGGCTCTTTTTTATTCTTTTTCCTTGACTAGTTGGTAGCCATTTCTGCCACCAAGCTTGTTCATTCTAATCATAAACTTCTCTTGGTCTGCCACACTGTCTGCGTCTAAGGTCTCAATGCCATTAAATATTTTTGGCCCGTGAGAAATATAAGCTCTTCTCATACACTGAATGAAATAGTCTTGCTCAGCCTCTTCAGTTTTTGCCACGACCGTCTCGCCCTTTTCGTTTTTGGCGAAATAGTAGCCTTCGATCTCGTTTGCTTCTAAAAAGCCGTCACAGTAGAAGAGAGCAGAGATAAAATCAAACTCCTTGTTTCGGGTCTTTCTAAGGCTAGACTTTTGAGAAGAAATCTCGTCTCTTTCTTGCTTAGTCATGCTTTCTGCAAATTTCTTTGCCATAGTTTTTGCCTTCTTAATCGGCGAAACATAAGGGCTCAGGACCAAACTAGAGCTGATAGCTTCACTCCTTATTCTTTCTAACACACCTGGGTTTGTCTTAAGAAAGCTTATGATATATTTACTCAAAATATAGTGATTTTCAATTATAGTATGAATGTAGCTTTCCATGTGATGAATGAGCTCTTCTCGAGTTTCAGTATAGCGTAAACTTTCTTGAAGGTCGACGAGGTTTTCATACTCGTCCATCAACATGTCGACTTCGTCTACAAATCTAAAATCGTCTGTATAATCCATGAAAAAATTATAGCCCTTCACAGGGCTAAAGTCAATCCCTAGTTTAAGAGCTTTTCTAGAATGAGGGCATCGTCGCCATTTCTGTAATATTTCTTTCGCGTCGCGATATGGAGAAAACCAAAATTTTTGTAAAACGCAAGCGCGACTTCATTTTTGCTCTTGACCTCAAGCCAAAGCTTTTTTACGCCTGCGCGTCTAGCTCTGTCTTCGACAGCGCTCAAAAGCTTTTTCGCGATTCCGCGCCTCAAAAACTTTGGGCTAACGGCCAGACTTAAAATGTTGTAATCCTTGCCCAGCTCTCCCTCGGTCTCCATGACGATGACATAGCCCACGGCTTTAGAGAGGACAGCAACATAGCCAAAGTGATTCTCTTTCCCTAGCTCCTCTCTAAACTGCTCAAAGCTCCAGCCGTCAGTAAAGGCATGGCGAGAGATGTCATAGACTTCTTCAAGGTTCTGCTCGCTGAGTTCTTCGAGCTTTAGCTCGCTAAAGTTCTCTTCCGCTTGAGACTTTCTTAAATATAGCGGCGAGAGCTCATTGCTAGCTTTTAGCTCGCCTCTTTCTATCTTTTCAAGAGCGAGCTTTAAAAGCGTCGAGCCGTCTATCTCCACGGCGTCGTCGAGGACATCGAGGTTTTCTTCTTTCAGCCCTACTTTAAAGTCTTTCTCAATCTGCTCGAGCGTCTTCAGCTCAGGCTCTCCGCCCGCTTTTAGAGTGTAAAATTTTCCGCTCAAAGCGTTCATTACTGCGGTGAAGTTTTTTCGCTCGGAGTAACTCGAAGCGATGAGCTCAAGAGTAGTTAGGGCTACGGCTTTTAGCGAAGGATTTGCTTTCATCATGGCCTTAGCTATAGAAACGCCCACCCTTATGCCCGTAAACGACCCAGGGCCAACGACGACGGCAATATGAGTCAGGTCTCTTGGCGTGAGCTCTAAAGATGAAAGGAGCTCCTCAACGCACGGCAAAACGCTTTCGCTGTGCTTTTCAGTGAGCTCTTTGAAATACACCTTATCCTCATCCTTTATGACTATGTTTGCCACAGCTGTGGCTGTGTTTAGAACTAAAAGTTTCATACTAGCCCCTTTGGCTCAATTTCTATCGTACGCTCATCGCCCTCACCCTTTGTGAGCGTCACCTCAATATGCCTCATAGGAAGCAAGCCCTCGACATTTTCAGCCCACTCGACCAAAGTCGCGCCCTTGAGGCGAGAAAGGTCAAAATATTCCTCAAAGCCGAGCTCTATGGCCTCTTCCATGGAGCTTAGCCTGTACATATCAAAGTGATAGAGTTTGGCTCTGCCGTCATATTCGTTCATAATAGTAAAAGTAGGGCTAGTCACAATATCTTTGACCCCAAAACCTTTAGCAAAACCCTTAGTGAAAGTAGTCTTACCAGCTCCCAAATCGCCCACGAGCGAGATAACCACTGGCACTCCCAAACTGCGAGCTAGCTTTTCGCCAACTCTCATCGTCTCCTCACTGCTCTTTGTCACAACCTTAAGCTTCATTTTCCTCTCCTGTCAGCCTCTTTAAAATTAGCTTTGGCTTCTTACAAATTTTAGTCGAAATCTCAAAAGAGTTCAAGAGCTTTTGCGAATATTTTTTAGCGACTTCTTTAGAAGCAAAAATCTCTAGAAAACACTTGCCTTTTTCCACTCGGTCGCCGATTTTGAAATGTGTCTTTACCCCAAGCGCCTCTCTGCTTGAGCACATCTCGTGCACGAGCTCACCCAAAAGTTTTGTGTCTATGCTTCTCACATATCCGCTCGTGCGAGCCAAAACCCTGACTCCGCTCTTACACTTTTTCTCAAAACTCTCCTCGCTTCCACCCTCGGCTAAGATGAGTTCTTTAAATTTTTGGAATACAACACCGCTGGAGAGGTTTTTCTCTATGCTCAACTTTGCTTTTTTCTTTGTGAATTTCCCGCTCATAACTGCTAGCTCTGTCGCAAGGGCTACGCTGAGGTCTAAGAGAAGGCAAGAGCGAGGGTTCTGCAGAAGCTCTATCACCTCTTCTGCCTCAGCTCTTGCGCCTATGCTATAGCCAAGAGGCTGGTTCATGTCAGTGATGAGACAGACGGCTTTCCTGCCGCTCGCCTTTAAAAGGCGGAGCATGATAGAGCCGAGCTCAAC
>CALVTI010000043.1 GCA_944361835.1 uncultured Clostridia bacterium | reverse complement strand
ACATTTTGTCTATTGCTCACAAAGCTCGCAGCGACAAATTCCGCCTTGGCAGAAATTGCAAGGCGCAGATCGCTCTTGTCTTTTTCGCTCAAATATTCTGTCTTAGGCACAAGACCAGGGATATTTAGCCCCTTATTGTTTGTGAGCTTCCCGCCATAGAGCACTTTTGTGACTATGTCAGTTTCTGTGATAGCTTTGACCTTTAAGACGACTAGCCCGTTGTTGGCAAAAATTTTGTCGCCGATATTAACTTCGCCCACAAGCTGTTTATACATAAGCCCAACCTCGCGCTCGTTTCCCACTATCTCTCTTGAGGTGAGCGTGAAAGTGGCGTTTTGTTTTAGATTTATCTCGCCCTTTAAAAACTTTCCTATCCTTATCTCAGGCCCCTTCGTGTCGACCATGAGAGCTATTGGGCTAGAAAGTTTGGCTCTGACCTTTTCAATATTTTTCATCGTCGCCTTGTGGCTTTCAGTCGAGCCATGGCTCATGTTCATTCTCGCCACGTTCATTCCAGCTTTGACAAGCTCAAAGATTTTTTCTTCTGTGTCACACGCCGGACCTATTGTGCAAACTATCTTAGTTTTTCTCATGCTTTAATTATATGCCATGAAAGAGGAAAATCAAAATAAAAAATGTTTAAACTTTCCTCAAATTCTTGCTTTTCTCTTTCGTGTGTAGTAATATATTTCCAGGAGGAAATTATGGCAAACAAAACGAAAAAATCCAGCTCAAGTTCTGGCAGCTCAAACAAGTGGGGGCTAAACAAGGTCTCAATGTACACCATCTTTGCCGTTGCGCTCTTGTATGTAGTGTCTTTGATACTTTCAGTATGTGGAGTAAACTTTAAGATAGTTTCAGCGCTCCAAGGCGTAGCTACAGCTATCATGATAGTTATTGTCGCTATCCTCGCTTGGAGATACGTCAAGCCAAAACAGTTTGTTTGGAAAATGCTTTATGTGATTTGCTTACTTTTAGTCGTAGCCGGCGTAATAGTTCCACTAGTTGTGTAAAAGAAGGCTTAAAGCCTTCTTTTTTCTTGCTTGTGAAAGAAATAAATTTATGTTATAATTTCCTTATGGTAATAAAAAGCGCGAAGTATTTGACGAGTGCGGTGAAGAAAGAGGATTTTTTGAGCGACAAAAAGGAGGTCGCTTTTGTCGGCAGGAGCAATGTGGGCAAGAGCAGTCTCATAAATGCGCTCACTGGGCAAAAAAAGCTCGCAAAAACCTCCTCGACGCCTGGACTCACGAAAATGGTCAACTATTTTTTAATAAATGACGAGTTTTATTTTGTAGACCTTCCTGGCTATGGCTATTCAAAGACTGGCAAAAGCCATGTCAAAATTTGGAGCTCGCTTATTGAGGATTATTTTCTCTTGAGCAAAAACCTTAGGCTTGTCTTTATTTTAGTCGACATTCGTCACAAACCCACCGAGCTAGATGAGGCCATGCTAAAGTTTCTCTTCTATCACAACATTCCGTGTAAGATTATTGCAACCAAGTGTGATAAGGTGGCAAAAAGCAAGATAGGGGTGAGCCTTCAAAATATTGCCACAAGTCTCGGCGTGGGCAAGGCCAACATATTGGCTTTTTCCAGCGAGACGGGTTATGGAAAAGACAAGCTTCTTGAGAGCATAGGAGAACTACTAAAAGATGAAGCAGAAGAATAACAAATTTATAGAGTACATGAACGAGCTTTTCACCGACGCTGAGTGTGAGCTAAAGTTTGGGAGTGAGTTTGAGCTTTTGGTATCAGTTATACTTTCAGCTCAGTGCACAGACAAGCGAGTAAACATGGTGACAAAAGAGCTCTACAAGAAGTATAACACGCCAAAAGATTTTGCAAATATGCCTCAGGAAAAACTCGAGGAGCTCATTCACCCTTGCGGTTTCTATCACAACAAGGCCAAAAATATTATCTCAGCAAGCAAAGATATTTTAGAGAGGTTTGACGGGAAGGTTCCATCAAATATGAAAGATTTGATGAGTCTTGCGGGAGTCGGGCAAAAGACTGCAAATGTCGTCATGGCTGTGGCTTTCAAGGGCGACAACTTTGCCGTCGACACCCATGTGTTTAGAGTTTCGCACAGGCTAGGTTTTGCAAAGTCTAATACTCCAGAGAAGACAGAAGAGGAATTAAAGAAGGCCTTTGATAAAAACCTTTGGTCAAGGCTTCATCACCAAATGGTGTTGTTTGGCAGATATTACTGTAAGGCAATAAAACCTGAGTGCGAGGGCTGTAAGCTAAAGGATATGTGCGAGTATTATAAAAGAAAGAGGTAATTATGTTTTTAGACAGAGTAAAGATTTCGATAAAAGCTGGTGACGGCGGAAACGGAGCTGTTTCGTTTTATCGTAGCAAACTCACTGCAAACGGTGGCCCAGACGGTGGCGACGGCGGGAAGGGTGGCGACATAATTTTTAGAGCGACAAAAGATATGACTTCGCTCTATAGTTTTACTTTCAAAAAGAAATTTGTCGCAGAAAACGGCTCAAATGGAGGCAAGAGCAACAAGATTGGTGCGAGCGGAAAAGACCTTTTTATAGAGGTTCCGTGCGGAACTGTTATATTAGACGCAGGGTCAAACAAAGTGATAGCAGACCTAAGAGAGCATGGCGAAGAGTTTGTAGCTCTCAAAGGAGGCGGTGGAGGCCGAGGCAACACATACTATGCCACGGCCACGCGCCAGGCTCCGCGCTTCTCTCAAAGTGGAGAAAAGTGCGTCGAACGAAAAGTTGTGCTTGAGCTTAAGACCATAGCCGATGTCGGGCTTGTGGGTTATCCAAACGCTGGCAAAAGCACGCTTTTATCTGTCATTTCAAACGCAAGACCTAAGATAGCTGACTATGCTTTCACGACGCTTGAGCCAAACCTTGGCGTGGTGGAGTATTATGACAATGCCTTTATCGTGGCGGACATCCCTGGGCTCATAGAAGGAGCCAGCGAGGGCGTGGGGCTTGGGCATAGATTTTTGAGGCATGTCGAGAGAGTAAGGCTTATTCTCCACCTTGTAGACATCTCTGGAAGCGAAGGAAGAGAGGCTTTTGAAGATTACAAAGTAATAAACACAGAGCTTGAAAAATATTCTAAAAAGCTGAGAGCGCTTCCTCAAATTGTTGTGCTTACAAAATGCGACCTACTTTCAAAGGACGAGCTAGAGGAGAGGGTAAAAAATTTTAAAAGTAAATTAGAAGGGCTAGGGGACAAGAGCGAAATTGTCACAATCTCGTCTATCACAAACTCAGGTCTCACAGAACTCAAAAAAGCCGTATGGGAAAAGCTAAAAACTTTGCCTAAATCAGCCCCTATGGAAGTAGAACTTTTTGACTTTGACAAACGTGACAAAACCAGCCTGTTTGTTTCAAAGAGAGCTGACGGAAGTTTTGAAGTTTCAGGAGGATTTATCGACAATCTCATTCGAGGCATTGTGCTGAGTGACGAAATAAGTTTTTCGTATTTTCAAAAGAGATTAAAAGATGACGGAATTATTGATAAATTAAAAGAAATAGGATTAAAAGACGGTGATACTGTGCACATAAAAGATATTTCTTTCGAATATATCGAATAATTTAATTAAATTATATTTTCTGGTATTTTTTTATTAAATTTTGGATTAAAAAAGGAAAATAACGATAAAATTAAGAGTAAACTGCTGAAAATAACGTAATAAATATTGTATCTCACAATAAAACTTGAAAATAAAAGAATTAAGGAAGAGAAAAAATATCCCTTAGTTCTTTTTCTATTTAGGCTATATTCGACCAGGCTAGACACGCTAGGTTTTATTTCTTTTAAAGCCATCTCTTCTGGAAAACAACCATAAGGAACCATAAGTTTTTTATAGGTGTCGTACTTGTCAAGAAGCAATATTTTTAGGTCTAAAAGTTTTGCGAGTTTTTCAGCTTGAGGGTCTATTTCGTTTACGCATACTACGAGCTTTGTCGCCTTTACTTTGTTTGCTTGATTGTAAATGTGCACAAGGTCTTCGGGCAAAAAACTTCTAATGGTGTAAAAAGGGTACAACACGACTCTGCTGGTCTCATATTCTATAGTTACAAATTTTGAGCTTTTCTTTGCATTGTGCTTTTTTAATGCGAGATTATAGAAAAAATCCACACTTTTTTTATCATCTGCAAATATAAAGCTGTTTGCGTAATTTTCAGCCTTTTTTTGTTCTTCATCTTTTAGCGAGGCCTTTATGTTTTTCCTTTTATAAGTCAGCGTTATGAAAAAGTCTATCAAAAGCGTCAATGCTCCACTTAAAAAGAGGGCAAGAACAAGGTCAAAATAATATCTAAACCAGACAAAGCATATAAGATATATTGTGAGTAGCCTAAAACCTGTGGATAAAATCTTGTTGAATGTTTTCATGTGAGTATTATTGCCTCAAAGCTTTGATTTAAAACAAATTGACTTAAAGTCTAAAGTATAGTAAAATAATTTTAGAGGTGAAATAATGGAAACGAAGGAGCTTTTTGATAAAATAATTTCTTTTTTAAAGACCCTTGATGTAAAAGGCTTAGAGGCTTTAGATATTTCAAAAAAATCTAAGGATATAGATTATCTCATAATGTGCACCGCTTTGAGCGAAGATGATGCCAAGGTTGTGGCTAGCACTCTTGAGCAAAAATTAAAGAGCGAGGGAGTGCAGCTGCGAGGCAGAGACGGCTATACTAAAGGCACTTGGATCGTGTTGGACTATGACAGAGTTGTCGTTCATATATTTACAGAAATGGCCAGAGAAAAATATAGCCTTGAAAAACTATGGAAAGATGGCAAAAACAAACTAAATTTTTAGTATTGACAAAGAGTGGGTTTGATGGTAAAATTTTCTCGTAAAGAGAGGTGAATTATGCCTATTGCTATAATAATCGCATTAGAAGTAGCTTGTTTAGCGGTTTACGTCGCTGGTGTTACCATCGCCGGAGTTTTTACTAAAAAGGGGATGAAAAAACACAATGTTTCAGCTCAAATAAAACTAAACAGAGAGATGGATAAAGAGATTGACAAACTTGAGAATGAAAAACAAAAAAATAAGCCAGTGGTAAAAAACATTAAGAGGCTTAAAAAGCTCAGGAGAAGCAACGCTCGTGCAAAATTTCATTGTCTTAAGTGGCATACAAAAGATATAAACAGAGCCTACACAATGCAAGATGTAGAAAACATAAAAAAGATGGATAGAAAACTTAGGAAGAAAAAAGTTTTACTTGCCAAAGCTGCTTATAAAGAAGCCGTTCAGGACTTAAACAGCAATCCAAAAAACAGTCTCAATAAAAAAATTCAAAAATATAAAGATAAAGCAGACAAGATAGTCGATGAGAGCCTTAGTCAAGATTCTTCAAATTTTTCTTACACAAGAGAAAGAAAGATAGACAATTTCACTGATTATGACAACAGGACTAGAATGGATAGCTTGAGAAAAGAAACTGTAAGAAAATTTGAACAATATGTTAAGAGCAATTACAGTTATAACAACAATGGCTATCCTATCCTTGCTGAAATTTCTTTCAATGAGCAGGCGGGCCTCAACAACACTAGAGTATCTTCTCCAGATAAAAAGTGTTTGGACTATGGCCTAGACCTTTTGAAGGAAGAGGCAGAAAGGTATGCAGTTGAGAATAACATCGATGTCAAGAGTCTCTATCCATTGACTGTGAAAGAGGTGGATTTAAGAAGACCTAAAAAAGTTAAGACTGTAAGGATTGAATATCCAGCTAAGGACGATGATCTTCAAAAATAAAAAAAGCCGTTTGGCTTTTTTATTTTGTCTCTAAAATATTGATAATTAAATAATAAATTCCATTTTCTGCACCCATTTTACCAATTTTTATTAAATATTCTGTTTCGAGGCATAATTCGAGGATTTTTTTGAGGCCTACTTGTTTGAAATTTTTGGCTTGCTCTTTGGCTTTTATAATGGCGTATTCTTTACAGCCGAGCTCTTTAGAGATTTCAGCTGGAGAGAGGGGAGAAGTGACCGAGTAAAAGAGCCTTCTAAAATGATTGCTGATAAGAGCTAAAATGACAGACACATCACTTGTCTCAAGCATAGTTTTTAAAAGCCTTAGGCTTTCGTCTCCGTCTCTTTTAGATAGCGCGGTCGTTATTTCAAAGATAGAATATTCTTCGCTCTTAGCCACCATCTTTTCTATCACGCTAGTAGTGATTTTTTCCTTTAAAAGCGCGAGTTTTTCGCATTCTTTCGAGATGCGCGTGAGGTCATGTGAGCAATAGTCTATAAAGAGTTTGATGGCGTCAGGCTCTATGTCGAGGCGCTCTTTAATAAAGCTTGAGAGCTCGCTGTCACTTAAGTGTTTGCACTCTACATTTTCAGCTTTTACATTTTTAAAAATATTGTCTGTATCATATAGAACTAAGACGCTGTCAGGGCAGGGATTAGCGCAATATTTTGCAAGTTTATTTTTGTCAGCTTCGCTGATTTTTTTTATATTTTTGACTAGGACAAAGCGCTTATCGAGCCCAATAGGGAGCTGGAAGCAAGAGTTTATGACGGCGTCTGCATTAAAGTTTTCGTTGTCGAAAAAGCTTTGGTTGAGCTCGGCGAAAGTCTCGCCGCAGGCTGATTTTATCATGTCTACAGCTTTTTGCATCAAAAAAGCATCATCGCCTGTAATGCGATAAACATTCTCTATATTTTTTTCAAGTCTTGCTTTTAAAGTCCTCAATCGTTGCTCCTTACTGAGGCTAGTTTACCATCTTTAAAGGTCATTGTAAAGTTTCCAAGCTCATCTACTGAATAATTGTTGGCGCTACTTAGCCTTTGCAC
>CALVTI010000042.1 GCA_944361835.1 uncultured Clostridia bacterium | reverse complement strand
GTGACTAGTCTCTGCGCGTCGCTAATGTTTATGTCGCCGACAGAGTCTCTTGAGTAGAGGTTGACCTCGGCTGGCGTCGAGCTGAGCGACCTGACTGGAGTGTAGACCTCGACAGCAAAGTAAAGGTTAAGGTCTTTGTCCTTCGCCGTCCTGAGGCCAGTGATTGCGTTCTCGACTATCTCTCTCCCAGTCACGCTCACCATTATAATAGCTTTTCCCTCAGTCCTTGCCGTGAGCACATTTCTATTTGAAAGATTGCTGGAATTTAATACAGTCAAATTTTCTAAAGTTTTAAAATCTTTTGACCGAGTCGCAAACCACTTGTTGTAGCCGTCGCTGTACACATCTTGGCCTTCTGCAAGAATTTGAGCAGAGCTGAAAGCGTAAGAGATTTGGGCGTCGCTCCTTATGTAGAGCTCTGTGCTTCCGCCTGTCATCAAGGCAAGATAAAAGCTGAGGTCTTCGCTAAGGTATTTGTCGCCAGTGATGTTTGTCCTGTAGTGGCCTATAGCGCTGTTGTTTTGCCTGTCAAAGTCGAGTGTGACGCCACCATCTTCGAGCATTTTAAAGATGGAGACATCAATGTTGAGCACAACGCCGTTCCCAAAGCCAAGCCTAAACGCTCCGCTCATATCCACGCTTGAAGTTGAGGTTATGGTCACAGAGCCTATTTGATAGCCCGTGCCCTGCGTGAAAGTTATTTCGCCTATCTCAAAACCCGCGTCTTGGAATACCACACTGGCTCTGCTCGTGTCTACATTTGCTGGATAGAGGTAAAAATCTAGCCTAAAACTATCCATATTTTGGTCGTTCGTGGAAAGATAAACTGTGTTTGTCGTGTCTAGATTTGCCGTCTCCACGCTCGTTGCGCCCATGCGCGCCTGCAAACCTATCGTCTTAGAGACTGAAGGGTTTGCGTTTGAGGTAACGGTTATGGTGGCTCTAGAGGAAGCGTTGTTTGCCACAACATAGATAGGCGAGCCTGCCACAAAGGTATAGGAATTGTTTACAAATGTGATTTTTCCGCCTGTCGCATCGTAGAAGGTAAAGTCAGCCGCATTTGTCCCAAGCGTCAAGGTTAGCCCTTGATTTTCAAGCGAAACTCCGCTTGGAGAAACGCTGAAATCAAGCTCACAGCCCCTGACGCCTACATAGGAGTTGTAGACTGTGATATCGACTCCTGTAAAGGCTTCACCGTCAGCTTCAATATTTATGTCTTTGACTGTAAAGTAGCAATCTACGACAAAACTAGCCACAACTCTGCTATAATCATAATCAATATAGCTCACCACGACGTCGACTATGTCTCTGCCCGCCACGTTTCTGTGACTGACAGTGTTTACCGCGTTGGAGCCTGAATAGGTCTGCTCCATCAAATAAGCCACGTCTCCGTTTCTAAAATCAAGGGTCGAAGTGAATGTTTCTTCGTCAAGAGCATAGCCGACATAGATTACGTTTTGACCCTCTAGGTTGTTTGCTATGCTATATGAGTCATACTCTGTCCCGTTTATAGTAACAGTTGTAGGGTCTAGCCTCGTGCCCGTTCCGTAAGAACCATAGTACACATTTAGGTCTTGAAGAGAAATGTTTCCTATTACGTCAAGAGTCACCTCTGTCACAAGGCTTGGGTCATAGAGAGAGACTGCTTCAAGTGTGAGAGTATTCCCGCCCGTATAGCTAGGAGCTATGGTCAACCTGCTCCCCTCAAGCGTAACTCCAGCCACTGCTTGTCTAAGGTTATATGTGACGCCTCTTTGAGAAGTGCTTGAAGGTGAATAGGAGATAAGGTCGCTGTTTAGTTCTATCGTCTCGCCTATGACTGCGTAGTTGTTTCTAGAACTGAGGTTTTGAGAGATGTCTGTCACGGCTCTTATCACAGAGACATAGACAGTCTCCTCCTTGCTCCCTTCGACCGTCTTTAGAGAAACGAGCACATTTTCGCACACATCGCTAGCTGTAAGCGTGACCTCGTTTATGCCGTCTCTAATATATCTTGTCGAGACTACGACTTTCTCACTTGAGCTAGAGGCTTCAATGGACTTGTTTAGAGAATCGTCGCCCTCGACTGTAACATTAAAAACATGTTGGGCCGTGGCGTTGTCACCAAGGTCTATCTCAATGACAGCGGACTCGCTAGGCACGACTATCCTCATGCTTTCATACGGGTCGCCACACGCCCCAAACAGCACAGCAAAAAAAGCCACTGCCGTAGCAAGGAGAACTTTGAATATATTTTTCATCTTTGGTTTTGTCATCTTGGCCTCCAAAAATATTGTGCTTAAAAATGCAATAATTATGTCGATTTCTGCAAGATAATATCTAGTTTTAAATTATTATATAATATAGGCAAAATCTTAGTCAACGAAATTGAGCCCAAAATCATATTTTTTTAAGCTAAAAAACCATTGCAAAAATAGAGAATTTGCTTTACAATTTAGTCATGAGAATAGAAAAACTAGTATCCCGCATGCACAAGGCAATTTCGACCTTTAATCTCATAGCTGACGGCGACAAAATCGCCGTCGGGCTCTCTGGCGGAAAGGACTCTAGAGCTATGCTAAAAGCTCTCTCGCTCTACAGGCATCATTCGCCTCAAAAGTTTGAACTCATCGCCATAACAGTAGATGTTTTTAAGGCGCTAGACAAAGCCGAACTAGAGGCGTTTTGCAAAAGCTGTGAGGTCGAGCTAAAAGTCGTGGAGAGCGATATTGGAGAAGTTGTGTTTGACATAAGAAAAGAGAAAAACCCGTGCTCGCTCTGCGCAAAAATGAGAAGAGGCGCTCTCGCTAGCACAGCTAGAGAGCTAAACTGCAACAAGCTCGCCCTAGCTCACACAGCCGACGACATACTCTCGACTTTCATGCTCTCTCTAAACTTTGAAAACAGGCTCTCAACTCTCAGCCCAAAGAGCTATCTCTCAAAGACTGAAATAACAGTAATCCGCCCATTTATCTATGTCTGGGAGGGTGAGATAAAAAATCTTGAACCAAAACTGCCCGTGACTAAAAACCCTTGTCCAGTAGACAAAAAAACTGAGAGAGAAAATGCTGTAAAAATATTAAAAAAATTTGATGAAATTTCACCAAACTTTTCCAAAAAATTATTTACAGCAATAATGTCTCCAGAAAGATATAATTTAATAAAAAATAATTAAAAAATTGATTTAAAATTATTTTTTATCAATTTTTTATTTTTCTCTACTATATTTTTCCTTTGTGGATTTTCCACCTCTAATATGTTTTTCATTAAAATTTTTATCTAATATTTTTTTGACCTCTGCATAGAGCGCCTCATCTACTTCTCTCAGCCTCATCGATACATCATAGTGTACTGTGCTTTTGCTCACGTCAAAATATTCGCCAGCTGAACGTATTGTGCAACCATTTTCTAAAATATATCGCCCCTCAACTTTAGCTCTTTCAGCTATGTCTTGCCTCAAAGTCTCACCTCCTATTTTTTGCAATATATGAGGCTTTTCGACAAAATATTCCATTTGAAGGAGAAGCAAAATCGCTTTACTTTATAGCCTTTAAATTATATAATCTTAGTCATGAAAACAAAAGTAAAAATCATAACGAGCAGTATTCTTACAGTAGTTTTGGCCTTAGTTTGTACTTTCCTTTGTTATAGAACTGACGTAAAAATAACCACAGAAGCTCTCACCAGCCAGACTACCTTCTCAGCTCCAAACATCACTACTCAAGAAGACAATTTTAAAATAATGATGGTCAGTGACACACACATGTCTTACTTTTTGTTTTATCTAAACAACAGGACTTTTAGTGCCCTTGATAAGATGATAGAGGCCGAACAACCTGACCTTATCGTCTTAAACGGAGATATTATTTGGAGCCTATTTAACCTCAGCATGTTTGACGATGTCGCAAATTATTTTGAAAGCAAAGATATTCCGTGGGCCTACAATTTGGGAAACCACGACGCTGGCGGGATTGGCGCAAGCGAAACTCGACTCATCAGCCTCTTAGACTCCTATGAAAACTGTCTCTTTTACCCAACATATACAAATGTCTCAGGCGACACAAATTACAATATTACACTCACAAAGGACGGCAACATAATTTACTCTTTGACCTTTATAGACTCAGGCGCGAAAAAAATTGAGGTCTCTCAAATAGACTGGTATGAATGGTCTATCGA
>CALVTI010000041.1 GCA_944361835.1 uncultured Clostridia bacterium | reverse complement strand
TAGAGCCGCTTTTGATAGTTCTTACTATCTTTGTAGTCATGAGTGTGTTTACAGGTCTATTTAACCTTATAAATTACTTTGTTGTGCTCTTTGGTGGCTCAAGCGTTGCGGCATTTAACACCATTTTGCTTGTGATAAACATACTTTGCTATATTTGGGCTGCTGTGTTCTATATACTTTCTATTATTTACAATTTAAAGGGAGGAGAGACTCCGCTTTACTCAAGGTTTTCCTCTTTCCTTATAGATGGGAAAGCTAAGCCAGAACCAAAAGAAGACAATGAAGAAGATGAGGAATAATTAAAAGCCAGGTTTTCCTGGCTTTCATTTTTTTCAAATATAGCTTTTATAGAGGCTTCAATAATTATTTTATCATCATTCCTTGGTGAACAATAACTATAGACCGATTGCTCAAAGACAGCTTTTAGCGTTAGTCCACTTGCTATAGCGTTTGCTTTTTGTGAAGCATTTTGTTTGGCTTGAGAGAGAGCGTTATAATAGAGTTCTTCTTCATTTTCAATGCAGAACCTAGGTTGGCTAAATCTCACAGCGCCAGCGTTTCCTGCTGCTTTAACTATCTCGCTTATCTTGTCTAAAGCTTTTGTCTTAATTGTGTAATTATAGTTAAATTCAAAAGCTTGAATGCCGTGTTCACATACTGGATAGACGCTTGAGTAGGAAATGTTTAGCGAAGCTTCGCTGTCTACAGCTAAGATAGCATTTTTGACATTTTCGACAAGGCTAGAAATTGCAGTTTGGCCTTCCTCTATGGTTTCTGTTCTCTTTTGCACGCCTATGCTTATTTCAGCTGTGTCTGGAGACGCTTCAATTTTGCTAGTTCCTATTACGCACACTTTTTCGATTTGCTCTGCCCCTTCTGCCAAAATTGGGCTCGAGATTAAGCTCATCATGCAGACAAGAGCTAGAGACAATAAAAATATTTTTTTCATGTTTTCACCTCGAGTTTAATTTGTGCCATTTAAAGCGTATTATGTTGTAAAAAAATGTAAAAAAATAATTTTTATTTATTTTTTTAAAAAAATTATTTTTTAAATTATGAAATGAGAAAACATTTCAGCATTTTTTGTAATTGCGAATTTAATTGACGGTGCTAGAAAAGGTGTGTTATACTGCAGTGATAGGTTAAAAGTATGTTGGAATTAAAAAATATAAATTATTCTATTTTAGAAAATGGAGTGGAGAAAAAAATTCTTCATGATATTTCGCTTAAATTTGACGACAATAAAGTTTATGTTATAACAGGCCAAAACGGAAGTGGCAAAAGTACGCTTTTAAAAATTATTATGGGCATTATTGCGCCTACAAGTGGAGAGGTAATTTTCGACGGTCAAAACATATCAAAGCTGTCTATCCACGAAAGGGCTAAGCTTGGCTTTTCTTATGCTTTTCAGCAACCTGTAAAGTTTAAAGGCATAACAGTAAAAAAGCTCTTTGAAATAGTAGGTAGTTCGGGAATTAAAGAGAGCTGTGAATACCTTTCAAAGGTAGGACTTTGCGCTAGAGAATATATTGATAGGCTCTATGATGACAAACTTTCGGGCGGAGAATCCAAGCGTATTGAGCTTGCGCTTTGTTTAGCTAGAAGAGCCAGCCTAAACCTTTTCGATGAGCCAGAAGCTGGCATAGACCTTTGGAGCTTTGACTCGCTCATAGACATTTTTAAAAACATCTCTGGGACAAGCATCATCATTAGCCATCAAGAGAAGATTATGGAGATAGCTCATGAGGTCATCTTGCTCGACTCTGGCAAAGTGGTAAAAAGAGGCACACTTGACGATGTCAAGGTGGGAAAATGTGGGAGGCTTGCATGAACAAATTGAGCCAAATAGAAAAAGAGCTCCTTATACAAGTGGCGGAGCTCCATAAAATTCCTTCAGGGGCGTACAGCTTAAGAAAAAACGGCGAAAGTATGGGGCTAGGCAGTACAAAAGATATAGAAATTGTGCCTAAAAAGGATAAAAGTGGCATTGACATATTTGTAAAGCCAAACACAAAAGGCAAGAGCATGCATCTCCCTGTTATAATCACAGAGGGCGGGGTGGACGACCTGGTCTACAACGATTTTTACATTGGTGAGAACAGCGATGTTACAATAATAGCCGGGTGTGGGATACACAATTCTAGCTGTAATGACAGCCGTCACAATGGCATTCACAGTTTTCATTTAGAGAAAAACACTAAAGTAATGTACTATGAAAAGCACCTCGGCGAGGGAGAAGGCTCTGGTAAGAAAATTTTAAACCCGACGACTCAAATTTATCAAAAACAAAACTCAATTATGAAAATGGAAACACTTCAAATTGGCGGAGTCAGTGACAGCGTGAGACTTACGGAGGCGACTTTGGAGGACGGCGCAAAACTCATAATAAAAGAAAATGTTTTGACGACAGACAGGCAGACAGTAAAAACCTCTTTCAAAGTCTGGCTAAAAGGGAAAAGCTCTAGCGCAGACGTTATTAGCCACAGCGTGGCAAAAGATAAGTCAAAACAAATTTTTGAGTCAAATATAATTGGTGAGAACGCCTGTCTTGGGCATGTCGAGTGTGACGGCATACTTCTAGACAAGGGGCGTATAGTTTCGACGCCTAAGGTTGACGCAAGGTCTAGTCAGGCTGAACTTTCGCATGAAGCTGCAATAGGGAAAATAGCTGGCGAACAGCTCACAAAACTTATGACGCTTGGACTGACTGAAGCTGAAGCCACAGAGCTGATTATAAATAGTTTTCTTATAAATTAAAAATATTAAATAAAAATAAAAAAGGCTTTTCGCCTTTTTATTTTTTTAATTATATTTTTTCTGCGACTTCCCAAGCTCTCCAAACAACTGTTCTTAAATTTCCTACCTCTTTGGCGTCGCCCACGATATGGACATGACGCTTTTCTTTTGCAAGAGGGTTTGGATTGTACCCAATCGAAACAATGACGTCATCAGCTTTGACTTTGGTTTCTGCTCCGTCTTTGCCTTTTATTATCACAAAGTCTTTTCCAATCTCTTTGACAGTGCTTTCAAGATATACAGGAACTTTTTTATATTTAAAATAGTCTCTCAGGTATGAAGAGTTTGCAAGGCAAAGGTTGTTTGCTACCATGAGATCTTGTTTGGCTTCGACTATGACAGGTTTCTTGCCTTTGAGCTCAAGGTCGTAGGCTATTTCGCACCCGCTCAAACCTCCGCCAATCACGACGACATTTTCTCCAACTTCTCTTCCGCTCAGGTAGTCGATAGCCTCAACTGCCCGCTCTATTCCAGGAAGGTTAAGTTTTTTAGCCTTTGAGCCTGTCGCGATGACTATTTCGTCAGCATCTAGTGTAGAGATGTCGGTAATTTCTGTGTTGTATTTTACTTCGATGTTTAAATCTTTTATTTGTTTTCTATACCATTCAATGAGTGCTTTATCTTTTTCTTTAAAGTCAAACGCGGCCGCTGGAATAAACACGCCTCCAAGCCTGTCTGTCTTTTCGTAAATTGTGGCTTTGTGCCCACGAATTGTGGCGATGCGGGCTACTTCCATGCCACCCACGCCACCTCCAACAATGGCTACAGTCTTTTTCTTCTTGGCAGGGAAGATGTCGTATTTTCCTCCGTCCATGGTCATTGGGTTTATGGCGCATCTTGACATGTGCTTTGTGTCTTCCATAGCGCCTGCATTAGCCACCCCTTTATAGTGGGATACGGCAAAACACCCGTTGTGACAGCATATGCATGGCATTATGTCCTCTAGCCTGTCTTCCATGAGTTTGGTTACCCATTCTCCGTCTACAAGGAATTGTCTAGCCACACCCATTGCGTCGATTTTTCCTTCTTTAATGGCCTTTGCTGCAGTGTCAGGCTCCATTCTTCCTGCGCATATGACAGGAATGTCTACAAACTTTCTTATGTGAGCTACATCTTCAAGATTGCAGTTTTTAGGCATGTACATAGGCGGGTGAGCCCAATACCAAGCGTCATAGGTGCCATTGTCGGCGTCGAGCATGTCGTAACCAGCATCTTGTAAATACTTTGCAGCTTTTTCGCTTTCTTTCATATCTCTGCCGACCTCAGTATATTTTTCGCCAGGGATAGCGCCTTCGCAGAAGCCCTTAGTTTTGCTCACGACAGAATATCTAAGTGAAACAGGATAGTCTTCTCCGCACACGGCCTTTATAGCCTTGACTATGGCCACAGGAAAACGAAACCTATTTTCAAAGCTTCCGCCATACTCGTCAGTACGGAAGTTTGTATACTCTGTAGTAAACTGGTCGAGCAAATAGCCCTCATGCACAGCGTGAATTTCCACACCGTCCACGCCCGCGTCTTTACACATCTTTGCAGTCCTTGCAAAGGCGTCGATCATCTTTTCTATCTCGCTCACCTTAAGTGCTCGACACTCTACGCCCTCAGCCCAGCGAGATGGGAGCTTGCTAGGTGAAGCGCAAAGGTATGACACATTAAAAACTGGTTTTAAAAGCGCGCCCAAAAATTTGTGTTTTAAAAGAGGTACGAGCGCGTTTGGAATTGAAAACGAACGACCAAAGCCAGCTGTCAACTGAATAAACATCTTAGCCCCAGTCTTGTGGAACTCCTCCATATACTCTTTTAATTTTTTAAAGCTCTTCTTACTTTTATATAGCCACTGGCCTCCAATCAAGTTTCTAAGAGGCGCAATGCCTGGAATGATAAGCCCTACATTATTTTTAGCGAGATTCATAAAGAAATCTGCTGCATCTTTGTCAAAGTGATGAGGCTCCATCCAGCCAAATATTGACGTTCCGCCCATAGGGCAGAGCACAATTCTGTTTTTTATTTCGACATTGCCTATCTTCCAAGGCGTAAATAGCGGTTCAAACTTTTTATCCATAACCCCTCCTAAAATTATTATACCTAATTTTGCCCAAGAACCCAAACTTCTTTCGCTAGCTCTTTTAAATTTTTAAAACCTCATGTTTGCCTCGGGCTCCAAATTTGTGTATAATCATGGTGTTATTAAAGTGAGAGGATGAATATGAATGATGTTGTTTCCATAATTTTTACATCAAGAGATTTAGATAGATTTATGAGGAGGTGTCTCGACTCGCTTGTAAACCAGACCTATCCCTATCTCGAAATCTTAGCTGTAGATGACGGCTCTACTGATAAGACCGTTGATATAATAAAAGAGTATGAGGCAAAGGACAAGAGAGTAAAATATGTAGTTTCAAACAGCGCAAACAAACAAAAGGCCATAAATCTTGGCATGCAAAATGCTACAGGTAAATATTTAATGATTATGGACGGAGACGACGACTTGCCCCTCGACACAATTGAAAGGCTCCTAGAGGGCTTTACTGATGGTGTAGAGGCTGTGTTTGGGGCGACAGTCCAAATATTCCCAGATGGGAAGAGGATAGTTTATGCTCCTAAAGAGGGCGTGCATGACGTCACGACTCCAGAAGGCTTGAGGGCGTTTTTAGAATATGTTGACGGCGGTGAGTTTTTGTCAAAGGGGCTCATCTTGAGAGAGAAGACGACTGCTAATTATGAGATAGGCGTTCATCTTTGGGACCATAACCTTTTTTACCTAAAAGTCTTGAAAGACTGCCATAAATTTAGGTTTATCTCCTCCATTGTCTACAACTACTACTATATGCAAAGCGCGACCTCAACTATGGCGCTTCTTATGCGAAATTCTATATTTGAACAAAGCAAACCAGCTTACAGAAGCTTTATGAAACTTGCAAAGGAAATGTATGATGATGACGATAGGATTTTTGACGTAGGTTCTATTTTGATAGTCTGTCTCTGTGCCGACGTGAGATACCTTATGTCAGGAGGAGATATAAAAGAAAGAGTAGCTGAAGAATTAAATTGTGAGGAAATAAAAGAAATATTTAGCTATTTTAAACCAAAAAACAAATTAGAAAATGAATTTAAAAACGCTTTTTTAAGTGGAAATGTGGATAATGTAGTAGATTTTTTAAATAAATATAAAAACAATAAAGAGCTTCCTTTTTGCATAAATGCTTCTGCTATTCAAGATGTAGTAGAAAGGTCGTTTAATTTAGTAAAATAATTAAAAAATATAATTTTTAAGCTCTTTTTTGCATTTTTACTATTTTTTGTTTAGATTTTTTCTTATTTTTATTTGTTTGAGTTTGTTTTACAGATTTTTTAAGTGCGTCTAAAAGGTTTAATACATTAGAAGGCTTGGCTTGGGTTTTTTCGCCAACAATTTTCTTTCCGTTTATTTTTGTTTCTATCGCGCTCATGAGCCTCTCTCTATACTCGTCTTTATATGCGGACGGGACAAACTTTTTAGACATATTCTCAATAATCTTTTGCGCAAGGTCTAGCTCAGTTTTGTCGATTTTTATATCTATATTTTTAGCGGGACACTCTTGTATTTCATCATAAAAGTGTAGTGTCGAAAGAAGAAGGTTTCCGTTTTCACTTCTCAAAGCGACAACGTTTTCTTTTTCTCCAAGAACTGTCTTGGCTATGCCGACCTTCTTTTGGCTCTCAAGAGCTTTTAAAAGAAGCGCAAAGGCTTTTTCGGCGCCTTGAGGTACGAGATAGTAGCTCTTTTCAAAATATATAGGGTCTATCTCTTTGAGGTTTACAAAGCAGTCTATGGTTATGCTCTTTTCTTTCTCAGTCTTAATTTTTTCAAGCTCAGCTTGGCTAAGCGTCACATATTTGCCCTTTTCATACTGATAGCCTTTTATTATATCCTCGTTGTTTATGAGCGCTGGACAGCCTTGACAGGTCTTTTTGTAATGAATGCGTTCGCCTGTCTTTTTGTAGAGCATATTAAAACCTATGTCCTTACTCTTGACGCAGGAATATAAATCTACAGGTATATACACAAGCCCAAAGGCTATAGCCGACTTAAAGCTCTTTGCCATATTTTGCTCCTAGCTCTATTTTTCTTGTTTTTTCAAAAAATATTACATGAGCTTTAGGTTGACAAAATAAAGCATTGAAATATATAATATTTAAAAGGAATTTTTATGTTAAAAATTTATAATTCTGCGACTAGAAAGATAGAAGAGTTTGTTCCGCGCGTCGAGGGTGAGGTCAAGATGTACACCTGTGGCCCTACGGTTTATCATTTTGCGCACATTGGAAACCTCAGGACTTATATCATGGAGGACGTACTTGAAAAGACGCTTGAGCTTCTTGGCTACAAGGTCACTAGGGCTATGAACATCACCGACGTCGGGCATCTTACAAGCGATGGCGACACTGGCGAGGACAAGATGCTTTTGGGTGCCAAACGTGAGCATAAGTCTGTCCTTGAGATAGCCGAGTTTTATACTCAGGAGTTTAAAAAGGATTGTGAAAAGCTCAACATAGCTTGGCCAAAGATTGTTGTAAAGGCCACTTCGTGCATTCAAGAGTATATAGAGATTATAAAGGTTCTTCTTGAAAAGGGTTATGCATATGGGGCTGGAGGCAATATATATTTTGACGTCACAAAACTCAAGGAATACAATGTCTTCACAAATCATCAAGCTGAAAATTTGAAAGTAGGTGTCAGGGAGACCGTTGAGGAGGACAAAGAGAAGAGAAATCCAAATGACTTCGTGCTTTGGTTTACAAAGTCCAAGTTTGATAGCCAAGAGCTCAAGTGGGATAGCCCATGGGGGGTGGGGTATCCAGGTTGGCATATTGAATGCTCAGGTATAAGCCTAAAATACCTTGGTGAATACCTCGACATTCACTGTGGTGGAGTGGACAATAAATTCCCGCATCATACAAATGAGATTGCTCAAAGCGAAGCCTATCTAGGACACAAGTGGTGCAACTACTGGGTGCATGGTGAGCACCTAAATGTCTCAAGCGGCAAGATGAGCAAGAGCTCAGGAGAGTTTTTGACTGTTGCGCTACTTGAAAGCAAGGGCTATCAGTCTCTCAGCTACAGACTCTTTTGCTTGCAGTCACACTATCGTAACCAGCTTGTGTTTAGCTACGAGGGTTTGGATATGGCACAGAGCGCATATCAAAAACTTAAAAATCGTGTAAAAGCATTAAATTCTCAAGAAAAAGGCGAATTTGATGAGCAAAAATATAATATTTTCCTTGAAAAATTTAAATCCGCTCTTTCAAATGATTTAAACACCAGCCTTGCACTCACTACGCTCTATGACGCACTGAAAGAAGATATGAGCGCCAAGACAAAACTCGAGCTTGTCAAAAAGTTTGATGAGGTGTTGGGGCTTGACCTATTGAAGGAAGAAAAGGCTGAGGTAGATGAGGAGTTTTTAAAGTATATAAACCAAATGATAAATAAGCGTCTTGAGGCGAAAAGAGAAAAGCGCTATGCCGAAGCTGACGAAATAAGAGCCGAGCTTCAAGGCAAAGGAGTATATCTCAAAGACACGCCAAATGGCACAGAATTTGAAATAAAAAAATAAAAATTGCGAAATTAATTCGCAATTTTTTATTTAAATTGAATTTTGTTATATTTCATTCTCTCATTTTTTGGAGCTTTTTCATCTTCGAGCTTTTTAGTTTTTAAAGCCTCAAACAGGTCTAGATATTTATCTTCAAAACTATAATATTCTCTATTTTTATTTTTTTCCAAAGTTTTTATTAAATCTCTAGTTTTTACAAAACCTTTTGCTTCTTGTGCTTTAATATATTTTTCTATGTCTTCGCCAAGTTTTTCTTTTATAAAATAAGTCTGGATAGCTCTTATGATGCTCTCGTTTATATAAGTCTTTACTGAGGTATAGTTTTGTCTGGAGAGCACTATTGCGTTTTTGTAAAACTCAGCATAATCCTCTCGGTCTATTGCGCAGTTGTCAGTTTGGGGATTTACGATAGGGTGGCTAAATTCGTGAACAATGCGAGAAAGTAAAATTTTTGGATAGTCGCTAGGAAGCTTTTCTCCTGTAACGGCATGGGGAAGTATGCTTTCGCAACATATACTCTTTTCTCCTGATTTGAAACCAAAACAGTCGCGTGTCAGGAGCATCATTATATTAAAACAAAAATCTTCTTCTTTTGGTTTAAAAAGATAGGTCTCTCCAAGGTAGTCCAGAATAGCTTTCGATTTAGGATTTATAATATTTGAATAAAAATCTATATATCTTTTAAAATATTTTTGATTTTTTGCGTAAAAATCATCAAAATTTATTTTTTTAGCAAATTTTTTCACCTCAAACATAAATTCGAGCGCAAGCGGAGAGTTTTTGAGTTTTGTCGTGAAGGGGTAGGAATTTTGGCCGTGAAAGCCATAGCTATCGTCCATTTGTAGGAAAAGTGCAACAGGAGCTTCATTGGCAAAGCGCTCTTTAAATGTGGCAAGCAGGCGGTTTAAAAGGTCGAAGACTTTTTCATCTTTATATTTTGAAAACTCGTCGTTTACGACCTTTAAGTAGTCAGGGTCTACATAGTCTTCTACAATGTGAGGCGCGTAGAGGCTATAATCACTGTTTCGAAGCAGAGCCCCAAGAAGCTCTGTCCTTTTATCCACATAAACTTTTATCATGTATACATGATAACACATTTTAGAAAAAATGCAAACTCTATCAAAAACAATTTGTACCTAAACGTTTTCGGGATATAATAAATGTGGAGAAAAATATGTACGATTATGTTATTTTTGGCGGGGGCGTTGTTGGTGCGGCAATCTTCAATAAGTTTGTAAGGCTTGGGGCAAAAGTAGCGCTTCTTGAAAAGGAGCTTGACGTCGCCACGGGAGCCAGCAAAGCAAACAGCGGCCTTGTGCACGCAGGCTTTGACGCCGAAACTGGAACGCTAAAAGCAAAGCTTAACGTGAGAGGAAATGAGCTTTTTGAAAAACTTTGCCAGGAGCTTGGAATAAAATTTAAACGTACAGGCGCGCTTGTAGTGGGAAATGACGAGGAAAAACTCAAAGAACTCTTAGCTCGTGGTAAGAAAAACGGAGTTAAAGGGCTGAGCATAATAAGGGAAGAGAAACTCTGGAAGCTTGTGCCAAATCTAAGGCATGAGTATAAGAGCGCGCTATACGCAAAGACTGCGGGCCTAGTCTCTCCATATATGCTCACCATAGCGCTTGCAGAAGAGGCTGTTATAAACGGCGGGCAAGCGCTCTTTGGTTTTACAACAAAAAAAATTGAGAAAGCTAAAGGGTGTTTTAAAATATACTCAAGCGACAAGAGGGTTGTGGAAGGTAAAGTTGTTATAAATGCCACAGGCGCTGGCTACAACGACATAGCTAGGCTTTTGAAGGCTGAGGAGCGAGAAATAAGGTTTAGACGAGGCGAATATTACGTTCTTGACAAGTGCGACTTTGTAAATCTCACTGTTTTTCCTTTGCCGACCAAGCTCGGGAAGGGGATTTTAGCCACGCCAACGGCGAGTGGGAATATACTTTTAGGTCCTACCGCAGAGGACATTTTAGAGTTTGATACGGCCACGACCATGGGCGGGCTTGAGAATATTTCAGGTAGCATCACGGCTATGTTTGACAATGTGCCTTTTGACAAAATTATAAGAGAATATAGCGGAGTGAGGGTCTCATGCGGAGACGACTTTGTCATTGAGTGGGACAAAAAGGCGGAGAGGGTCGTCGACATTTGCGGAATAAACTCGCCAGGCCTAACAAGTGCTCCAGCCATCGCCGAGATGGTGGCTGAAATGGTAGGACTAAGAGGCCAAGAAAAAAAGATGATAAGGCGAAAAGGCTACGCAGTTAAAGTTAAAGGAGAGATAGTCTGCCGATGTGAAAAGGTGGGCAAAAACGAAATACTCAGCGCGATAAATAGTCCGCTAAAGCCATGTACTGTGGACGGTATAAAGCGGAGAGTCAGGGCTGGCATGGGCAAATGCCAGGGCGGCTATTGCCTTATAGACGTCTGCCGCCTTATTGCTCGCGAGCGAGGTATAAAGCTTGAAGAGGTCAATAAAGAGCATGAGGGCGGAGCTGTTATGCTCTCGGGAGGCAAGTATGAGTAGTTTTTATGATGTCATAGTCATTGGTGGCGGGCCGAGCGGAATGCAGGCCGCGATAGAAGCTAAAAAAGAGGGGGCCAAAGTGCTCATTTTGGAATGCAATGACAGCCTTGGCGGAATTTTAAACCAATGCATCCACAATGGGTTTGGTCTTAGGCAATTTAAAGAGGAACTCACAGGCCCAGAATTTGCTTACAAGCAATACAGCGAGGTCAAAAAACTAAAAATACCTTCAGTTTTTGGCGCTTATGTCACAAAGATTGAAGGAGAAAAGATTACTGCGCTTGTCAGGGGTAAGGAAAAAGAATATTTCTCTAAAGCCATAGTCTTGGCGACAGGGGCAAGAGAGCGTACAGCGGGGGAGATAAAGCTAGCGGGTGATAGAGGAGCAGGAATTTACACAGCGGGCACCGCGCAGAAGATGATAAACTACTACGGGAAGCTTTCAGGCAAGAGAGTTGTCATTTTGGGCAGTGGAGACATTGGCCTCATTATGGCAAGGCGTATGACTCTTGAGGGTGCCAAAGTTTTAAAAATTTTGGAAATCATGCCTTCGTCTTCAGGCCTTAGGAGAAATATAAGGCAGTGCGTCGAAGACTTTGAAATTCCGCTTGAGTTTTCTCACACGGTGACAAGAGTGGTCGGCAGAGAGCGCGTGAAGGGAGTCTATTACGCTGAGGTCGACGAAAATTTAAAGCCTAAACTTGAGACAGAAAAATTTTTGGAGTGCGACTGCCTACTACTTTCTGTAGGACTTATTCCTGAAAACACGCTTTTAAGCGAAGTTGAAAAGAACATAAAAAAGCAAATAATAGTAAATGAGTTTAGGCAGACGAGTATCAAAAACCTCTTTATCTCAGGAAATTCTCTTCACATTCATGACCTTGCCGACAACGCGAGCGAAGAGGGGGCGATAGCAGGAAGGAGTGCTGCACTCTTCGCTAGAGGTGCTTTAGAAGAGCTAGGGGAGGAGTATGAGATTTCGTTTAGTTCTGCCATAAGTTATACAGTCCCTCAAAGAGTTTCGGGTTGTGGAAGCTTTAAAATTTTCTTTAGAGCAAAACAAAACTTTTTGAGAAAGAAAATTGTAGTCAGGTGCGAGGGTGAGGAGATAGCTTCAAAGTTTTGTGTAGGTATAACTAGCGGAGAGATGCAAGAGATAGAGGTGGAGAGTGGAAAGGTGAAAGGCCCTCTCACAGTGAGTATAGAATAGGAGAGGTTATGAAAACTATTTGCATAATGTGCCCTGTGGGTTGTAGTTTAAACGTTTATGAAAAAAATGGTGAGGTAATCGTCGAGGGCAACAGCTGTCCTCGAGGCGAGGCCTACGGCAAGACAGAATTTGTCAATCCTTCAAGGGTGGTTACGACGACAAAGCGCTCAGGAGCTTTTTCTTACTCGCTTAAGACAGACAAACCCGTGCCAAAAACTATGATTTTTAAGGTGATGGAAAAGATAAAAAAGACGCCACTCAAAGAGCTGGACGTCGGTGATGTGTTTATAAAAAACATTTTAAAGACGGGCGCAAACATAATTGTCACTGGCAAATTAACTATCTAAATCCTCTTCATTAAAGTCTTTATACTCTTGGCTCTTAAGGCCTTCAGCCATTTTTAGCGTAGGCTCTTCCTTTTTGGGGAGAGCTTTTTCTTCAGCGAGAGGGTCTTTCTCTTTCTTCTTGAAATTAAATACCTTGACCTCGCCTTTGTCTCTAAAGGCTAAAAACGTGAGATAAATTCCTGCAAGCCCGACAAAAAAATAAATTATTCGTGAAAGAATGCTAGCTTGAGAGCCAAATATTCCTGCTATAAAATCATATTGAAGCGCGCCTATACAAAACCAGTTTAGAGCGCCAATTATGACAAGCAAAAAAGATATAAATGCGACCATAATTTCTCCTTTTTTCTAGTTTTTGAAAAATTAAAAAAATTATGTGACAAAGTTTTTTTGCTTGCGAAAAGTAAGTTAATGAATATATAATGTAGTAAAAGTGATAAAACTTATTGCTTTGCACAAATTAAGCGAGAGGAGGAAGGAATGAGCCCGTTTGTCGTGAGTTTGATTTCAAACATTTTTTTAGTTGTTGTGCTTGTCATTGGCTTTTTGGTGGGCTTCAAAAGAGGCATAAAAAAGAGTGGACTTAGACTAGCTTTCTTTGTGGTGAGTACTGTTTTAGCTTTTTTTATCGCTCCGCCTATTTCAAACGCTCTTATGGGAATTCAGCTCACAGTGGACGGCCAGACTATGGCACTCGGCGAGCTCATCGTCCACTATCTTTCGCAAATCGAGGGTGCGGGCGAAGTCGTGACTGAGGGCTCTGCCATAGCTATAGTGGCGGAGAGACTGCCTGTTGTGCTCATAAATTTAGTAGTGTTTATGCTGCTGTTCTTGCTCTTAGATTTTATCTTTTGGATTGTATACAAAATTGTCGCGCACTTTGTTTTCAAAAAGAGAAAGACGACAAAGGCAGGCGAGAAGATTTATACCATTAAAGAAGGGCAGGCTGTAGAGCTCGTCGAAGTAGACGAAAAGCCTAAAAAGTATGGCATTCTAGGTGCGCTCGTGAGCACAGTTCAGGCGTTTTTCTTTGCCTTTTTCCTTTTACTGCCTGTGTCAGGCGTGGTAAGCCTTGTGCGAGAGGTGAGCTATGCTCGGCCAGATACTGCGACGCAAAGCGTACAGGCCGTAAGCGCCGATGACCAAACTCAAAACCTTACAGCGCTCGGCTCGTTTGTGGAAGAAAATGTTCCGTCACTCCTCAGCTATTTAGACGCCTATGACACTTCAGTTTTGCCTGTCATTACGCAAGTTTTGGGTTTTCAAGACCTCTGCTTTGACGGCATTTCTTCGACTAGCGTAGATGGTGAGAGGCTTGTGCTTAGAAAAGAAGTCGTCTCTATCAGTAGCGTGTTTGAAGTCTATGACTATATCTCAAAGTTCGACTTTGAGCTTGGAAGCTACGCTGACTTAGATTTTGATATGCTAAACGGAGTGGTCGATACTCTTTTTGAAAGCGGACTAATAAGATATGCTGGGCCAGAGGCTACAGCTCTCGCCTTAGACCTTGTGAGTCAAAACATAAATCTAGAGAGTGAGCTTATTTCAAATGAAGAAGTCGTGGACCTTGTTTTGGCGGTGAGAGACGGCATTTTAGAAAACGGTACTGCTGACGCTTTAGAAGCGGACCTTAAGGCGCTGCTTAGCTCTGTAGAGATGCTCTGCGAAAATGGAGTCGTAGATACTTTTATGGCGGAAGATACAGAGGGCGCTCTAAACATTTTGACAGCAAACGATGCTTCGCTTCTTAAAAACTTGCTCACCACGCTGACTTCATCAAATAGCGTAAAGAGAGTCCTCGTAGGCGGAGTCAATATAGCTCTCAGCGCGGTTGAGACTCAGCTGGAGAGCAGTTTTGAGGTGGAGAGTGTCAACCTCGACAGAGTAGACCTAAGCAAAATGGACTGGACCAGCGTCACCGATGACGTTTCATATATGGTCACTGAAGGCGTAGACCTATATAGCGCAATTCAAGATTTTGACACCTCGAGTCTAGATACTATGTTGGCTGGAGATTATAGTTATATCTTATCAAAACTTGCAAATGTTCTAGACAGGGCTCAAAACAGCAAGCTAGTGACTACGACAGTAAACGGCACAAACGTCATAGATAATCTTATCGTTGCGTTAAAAGACTTTAAAGTAGATGAAGATAGGACGCTAGACTATTATCTAAACCTAGGAAATTATAAAAAGAGCGCAAGCTTTAGTTGGAAGAACGAGCTAAACTCTTTGACTTTAGTCATAGACCAGTACAAGACCTTGAGTGATGGAATTGAAAGCTTTGAAACCTTTAATTATGACGACCTTGATGCAGCTGTTTCAAATTTCTTTGAGACAAAAACTGTCAGTGCTTTGAGATTTGACAATGTTATGACATATCTTGAAGAGCAGGTCGTAAACCAGGAAGACGCCTTCGTAAAAGACCTGCTTGAGACTATTTTTAGAGAGGCGAGAGCTCTTGAAAGTTCCAGCGGAACAGGCTTTGCTTCACTTGAGGGCGAAGCGCTAAATCTTACAGCTATTATAAAACAGGTAGGCCAGGCTGGCATAATTGACGACATAAATAGTGAGACGCTCACGCTTTCATCTGCTCTTTCTAGCCTTTGTGAACTAGACGGACAGAGGAAGAGATATGATCTCATATTAGAGGGCTTGACTGAGACTCAGCTCATGCTTGGAGTGTTTGAGAGCGTGGCAAACTACGGACTTAGTCAATATGACGCCTCGCTTGGACAGATAAACACTGACCTTGACGACTGGACTGCGACAAGGCAAGACCTGGGCGTCATTATCGAAAATCTCAACAGTGTGAGTCAAATCTATGGGGAAGACTTAGTAAATGGAGATATATTTGACAGCCGACTCACGCAGACTTTAGACGCGCTTGGAATTATGCTCGACAAGGTGGCCGGGCTAGAAATTTTAGACTACACAGAAGGCTCAATAGAAAAAAATGTATACGACAATCTGCTCACCAAATTCTCAGCCGAAGAGGTGGGCCAAATCGTAGACCTCACTGTGGCAACTAAGTCAAACATCGTAGTCGCAGGCCAAGAAATTACATTCTGGCAGACAGAGACAGGGCTTCTTAGCGATATAGTCGAAGTTTTGACCTCAAAGATTTATTCTTCGCCAGAAGATGCTGAGCGAAACGCTCTCGAAGCGCTAGTCGACGGAGAGGACGCTTTTGATGTAATCAAAACTTTGTCCACGGCCGACCCGACTCCTGAGGACGGCGTGGACGACAGCGAAGTCGCTCTCGTTATCACACCACTTATCTCTTCTCAGCTTATGAGAGATACGCTTGTCGAAGCGATAAATATGGCAAATTTCGAAATAGAAAAGCTCACCGATGAAACCATAACAGAAGATACTTCTACTTTGACGAAGTTTACAAAAGATGATGAGGTTATAAAAAATATAGCTCTTCAAAGCCAAGATATAGTAGGTGTGTTTAAAGAGGCTATACTTGTTATGGCGATCGAAAACCCTGAGATAGGAGACCTAAGCCCGCTCCTTACAGCGCTTGAGACAAATGCAAAGACCAGTTACGAAACGGCGTCTGGACTCCAGAGCTTTGAAGGCGTCTTCAAGCAGGGGTATGATAAACTTAACGCCTATGTAAACGCAGAACTTAAAAATGTGTTTGGGCTTGGCGACAATGATGATATAGGAGAGATAGATGTTACAGTCATAGTCGAAATCGCTGACTCAGCTCAAACCATAATCGACAAGATAGAGGAGAAAAAGAACAGTGGCGAAACTCTCGCTTGGGAGGAGATCGCGACTGACGCTGATGTTCTCACAACGGCGCTTACTGAAGCTAAAGATCTTGTGACTATCCTTGCTGAAAAAACTGAGACTGATGGGGCGCCTATAATAGAGCTTCCGCCTGAAGTCCAAGGTGACGCTGGAGCCTTGGTTCAAGACATGACTTACGACCCGGACTCTTCAAGCATGACAGAAGAAGAATTTAATGCCTTAAAACAAAACATTTTAAAAATACTTGGCGTTGGAGTTTAGAACAAAGTGGAATTTTATCACGAACCTATAATGTTAAACGAAGTGCTGGAGGGACTAAACATAGTCCCTTCTGGCGTCTATCTAGACTGCACTCTTGGAGGGGCAGGCCACTCTAGCGAGATACTAAAAAGGCTCGATAGCACCGGCCTTCTTATAGGCCTCGACAAAGATGAAGAAGCTCTTGCTTATAGCTCAAAAAGGCTTGAAAAATTTGAAAACAAAAGGCTCATCTATGCAGATTTTAAAAACGCAATAGAAGTCTTAGACAAGCTAGGTATAGAAGAGGTCGACGGCGTGCTAATAGACCTTGGCATAAGCTCTCACCAGATAGACAGTGCAGAGAGGGGCTTTTCTTTTTTAAAAGAGGGCAGGCTTGATATGAGAATGGACAGAAATAGTGAGCTCTCGGCCTACGAAATAGTAAATTTCTATCCTAAAGAAAAGCTCGAAAAAATCCTTTTCGAGTATGGTGAAGAAAGCTTTGCAAGGCGCATAGTTCAAAAGATTGTCGAGGCGCGAAAGTTGAGACCCATTGAGACTACTTTAGAGCTAAGAGAGATAATAGAGAGCGCGCTGCCTAAAAAGGTGGTATATAAGAGCGGTGGGGCGAGCAAAAAGACCTTTCAAGCTTTGCGAATAGCCGTAAACGGCGAGCTCGAGGGCCTCGAAGAAATTTTAGAAAAACTCATCTCAAGGCTCAAAAGCCATGGCAGAATGTGCGTGCTGTCCTTTCATTCGCTAGAGGATAGAATAGTCAAAAACGTCTTTCGACGCGAGGCGACTGACTGCCTCTGCCCGCCAGGTTTTCCTGTCTGCACTTGTCACCATAAGGCATCTATAAAACTCATCACCAAAAAGCCATTAGTGGCTGGAGAAGAAGAGGTTTTGAAAAATCCAAGAAGTTCAAGCGCAAAGCTGAGGATTATTGAAAGGCTTTAAGTGACAATTACTATCGTTTCGTTTGAATAAATTGTAGCGCCAGCTGGAGGCAGCTGGTCTTTTACTGTAAGGCCTGTTCCGTCTATCTCATAATCTATGCCCATTCCAGCGAGAGTCGCCACAGCTTTAGCAAGAGGTTCGCCCACGAGCGAAGGCATAACTATCTCCGTCGGCTCGAGTTTAGCTAGCTCTGGATCGTCAGGAGCAATGCTATATATCTCAAAAATCTTTGAGAAGAACTGCTTCGCATAAGGGGAGGCCACTACGCTTCCATAGTACGCTCCTGTGCCAGGCTCGTCTACAGTAAGAAGAAAGACATATTCTGGATTTGAGGCTGGATAAGTGCCTACAAAGCTTGAGATATATTTGCCTCTTGCGATGGCTCCATTTTCATACTTCTGCGTCGTGCCTGTCTTTCCACCAATTTCATATCCGCTCACAAAGGTATATTTGCCGGTCTTTGAAACAGTGGACTCTAGCATATCGTTTATTTTTGCTGAGGTGTCGCTTGAGATTACATCACGGACTTTTATAGGCGCGTTTTGAAAAACGCTTGTGCCGTCAGGCCCGACTATACTCTTCACAATGCTTGGCTCATACAGCGTTCCGCCGTTCACGCAGGCTGAGACGGCGGTTATTTGCTGAAGCGCCGTCACAGCGATCGCTTGCCCAAAGCCCATTCGAGCGAGGTCTACTCGCTTTGCTGTGTCTTTTGACATAATTATTCCTGCGCTTTCGCCACTAATTTCTATCCCGGTCTTTTGGCCGAGCCCAAACTTTTGGAAATATTCATAAAATTTGTCTTTGCCAAGCCTCAAAGCTAGGTCGACAAAAACACAGTTACAAGAATTTGCTAGGCCTTCGCCAAGCTTTTGTGAGCCGTGGCCTATGGACTTCCAACACCTTATCCGCTCTCCGTCGACAGTGGTCGAACCTCCGCAGTAAAAACTCGAGTCTAGGCTCACGACGCCCTCTTCAAGCGCCGAACACATAGTCAAGATTTTAAAGGTTGAACCTGGCTCATAGACGTCGACTACTGCTTTGTTTCTTACCGTCTCCATAAGTAGGGCAGGATTGTCTCTAGGCACGTCGTTTAGGTCAAAACTGGGCTTTGTAGACATGGCGAGAATTTCGCCAGTGTTGGCGTTCAAGAGCAAAGCAGTTGCGCTTTTAGCTTTCTGCTCTTCCATAAGAAGAGCCATTATCTCCTCTAGAGCGAGCTGGAGCTTGGCGTCTATAGTGAGAGTTATGTCACAGCCAGCTATGGCTGGCACGTAGTAAGAAAGAGTGTTGTCAAGCTTTGAGCCCGTGATGTCAGCCTGAACAAGACTATAGCCATCGGTGCCCTTTAAGTAGTCGTTGTAGTAAGCCTCAATTCCCGCCTGACCGATGTTGTCAATGGTTGTAAACCCAAGCACCTGTGTCAGCATGTCTCCGTAAGGGTAGTAGCGCTTGTTGTTTTGTGAAAGGTAGACGCCTTTTAAGTTTTTGTCAATGATCTTTTGAGCCACGTCTTCTTCGACTTGCATTTTTATAAGCATTTCACTCACGCTTCGGTCGCTGGCTTTGCTGTGAACAGACTCAAACTTGAGATTTAAGATTGAGGCGAGGGTGGTCGCAGTGGCGACGGGGTCGTCTATCTCTCTTGCTCTGGTGTAGACATTATAAGTGGTATAAGACTGAGCTAGCGTAGCACCATATGCGTCCAAAATTTTTCCTCGCTCGGCTGTGAGCGGAAGGTCTCTTGTCCACTGACTGCTGGCTTTGGCTTGAAGCCAAGAGCTGTTTATGATTTGGACAAAAAACAGCCTTACTATCAAGGCAAAAAAAATAGAGGATAGGCATATTACTATAGCCAATATCCTCTTTTGTAAGCTCCTAAGAGTGTGATCGCAATTCAAAAATTTTAGCCTCCAAAGATGCTAGATAACCAATTACAGAAATTGTCAAACCAGCTCGTCTCGACAGAATATTCTACAGGGTCGGTTAGTGGTTCTGGGTTGAGGCCGAAGATGTTTTCAGGAGCGATAGGGTTTAGCGACGTCCCATCTTCGCTCGGTTGAACATTGTCTAGCTGTGCGAGCTTTGTCGTGTATTCAAAGAGGTTTACCTCATAGTCTGTCGTCGTCTGGCTGATATTTGAGCTGACAGAATTCATCTGCACAGCGTTTGAGATGATCCAGCTCACGCAAATGGCGCAAATGATTATGTAAGTCACCGTAATGAGTCTCAAGCGAAATTTAGGGCTCTTTCTAGGCTGAACCTCAACGGTTTCCTCTTCTTCGCCTGAAGGCGAAGACGCCTCAATGTAGTCGTAGTTTGGAGTTTCAATCGTCGTGCCTGTAAAATATTTTTCGCTCTTGAGCATCTTTATATTTTTGACTTCTTGCTCTTCTTTTTCAGCCACAGCAGTTCGAGCTGACTCTTCTTTTTTTGGCTCCAACATATTTTACTCCTCCTTTTTTTAATTTATGAATATTATAACACTTAAAAGATTTTTGGCAAAATAAATAATAAAAGTTCGTATTTGACAAGTTTTTTGTATTGTATTAAAGTATTTCTAGTGGAGAGAGTATGAAAATTTTGAGTAGTTTGAGCCTTGAGGAGATGGGGGAGCTTTTAAAAGACCAGCCAAAGTTTAGAGCAAGACAAGTCTATGACGGAGTCTATCACGGCAAGGCGATAAGCGAAATTTCAAACTTGCCAAAAGCTCTTAAAGAGCGTTTGCTTGAAGAGTTTGTAGACCAGCCTATAAAGCTTTTTAAAAGGCTAGAAAGTAGCGACGGCACGCAAAAGTTTGTCTACGAGCTTTGCGACGGAAACCTCATTGAAGGCGTTTTGATGAAATATAAATATGGCTACACGCTGTGTGTTTCGACCCAAGTCGGTTGCAGAATGGGGTGTAAGTTTTGTGCCTCAGGCCTCGACGGCCTTGTGAGGAACCTTGAAAGCGGAGAGATTTTGTCTCAAGTTTTGGTCATAAATGCTCTCCTTGGTGGAACTATAAAGGATAGAAAAATCACAAATGTTGTCTTGATGGGCAGTGGCGAACCGTTTGACAACTATGATAATGTCGTAAAATTTTTAAGGCTAGTCTCAAGCGCCGACGGGATAAACATTTCGCCTCGAAACATCTCTATCTCGACATGTGGGCTTGTCGATAAAATAGAAAAGTTCTCAGGCGAAAATCTTGATGTCACTCTTACTATCTCGTTGCACGCTCCAAACGATGAGATTAGGAAAAGCATAATGCCAATAGCTAGTCGCTACAGCTACAGCGAGCTCATCGAGGCGACCCGAAAATATGCTCTTAAGACCAGGCGCAGAGTCGTATTTGAATATGCGCTCATCAAAGGCCTAAATGACAGCCTAAGCCAAGCTGACGAACTAGCAAGCCAGCTTAAAGGCTTTCCTCTTCATGTAAACCTCATTCCTCTAAATCCAGTAAAAGAGCGAGGGCTAGATGGCTCTTCTAAAAAACACGCTTACGCCTTTATGGCAAGGCTAGAAAAGTGTGGTGTTTCTGCTACAGTCAGGCGCACTATGGGCGAAGATATAGAGGGCGCGTGCGGCCAGCTTAGAAACAAAATTTTAAAAGAAAACGAAGATTAGACAAAAAATTGCAAAAAATTGAATTTTTTAAAGTAAAAAATATTTTTTTGCTTTTATTTTTATTTTATAATAATAGGTGTTATTATCATACGCATGAAAGAAAGACTCGACAATTTATTGGTTAGAAGTGGTCTAGCAGAAACTCGCTCAAGGGCAAAGCTCCTCATAAGCGAAGGCTCTGTAGTCGTAAATGGAGAAGTTGTCACAAAGGCAGGTTCGCTTTTTGATGAGCCTAAGATAGAAATAAAAAAAGTTAAGAGTTATGTCTCGCGCGCTGGTGAAAAGCTTGAGGGTGCAAGCGAGGAGTTTGGGCTTGACTTTACTGACAAGGTGGTTCTAGACGTGGGAGCTTCAACAGGAGGCTTTTGCGACTATATGCTCTCTAAAAATGCAAAAAAGATCTTCGCGCTCGATGTGGGCTCTTCTCAGCTTGCTCCAAAAATTTTAAACGACAAGCGAGTTGTAAACCTTGAACAAACTGATATAAGAAATTTTGTCACCAAGGAAAAACTTGATTTCATAACTATAGATGTGAGCTTTATCTCCCAGACGTTGATAGCTAAAAAGATTTTTGAGCTTTCAAGTGATGACACGCTTGTCGTCTCGCTAGTAAAGCCACAGTTTGAATGTGGAAAAGCTGAAGCTAGACGCCATGGCGGGGTTATAAAAGATGACAAAGTTAGGCAAAGTGCTTTAAAAAAAGTCATTTCAGCCTACGAGAGCGTAGGGTTTAAACTTTTAAATACCGCTGTTTCGAAAATAAAGGGTGGAGATGGAAACATAGAATATTTTTGTCTGTTTAAAAAATAAAGGAGAAGTTATGGTTAGGATTGCTACAGATTCTTCCTCTGGTATAACTATGGAGGAGGGTGAAAAACTAGGAGTGACAGTTGTGCCACTCTCAATAAACTTTGGAGAAGAAAGCTTTGTCGATGACATAGAGATGACTAAAGAGGCGTTTTATGAAAAACTAGTTTCGTCAAAAGAACTCCCGACTACGAGCCAGCCAGCTCCGTCATATTTTTATGACCTCTTTGAAGACGTAAAAAAGAAAGGCGATGAGCTCGTCATGGTGCTCATTTCAGGAAAACTTTCGGGAACCTTTGCCACAGCTAGCGCCATAAAAAAAGAGGTTGGTTATGAAAAAATATATCTTGTGGACTCTCTTTCGACCATAGGCAGCATGAGGTTTTTGGTAAACGAGGCTTTAAGGCTCAAAGACGACCATTCTGGAGAAGAAATTTATAGCATCTTATGCGAGCTCAGACATAGAATAAGACTACTCGCTATAATCGACACGCTAGAGTATTTAAAAAGAGGAGGTAGGCTCAGCTCTATAGGTGCTTTCATTGGGAATATTCTAAATATAAAGCCAATTCTTTCTGTAGATGATGAGGGCGGAGCCAAAATCTTGGCCAAAAAGCCAGGTTTTAAAATGGCGCTCTCTGCAGTCAAGAATATCATTCAAAAGAGCGAGGTAGATAAGTCTTACGGTACATACTATGGCTACACCATGAAAGACGAAAGGTGTAAGATGCTCATCGAAGAGACAAAAGACTTAGTCAGTGACAAAATTATCGCCATCGAAAATGTGAGTGGAGTAGTCGGCACTCACATTGGGCCAAATGGCTGTGTCATAATTTATGTCGAAAAACCTAAGAGTCAAAGTCAGGAATAAAGCTCATGCTAGAAGAGTCAAGCTCTTGAGCATAACCTTTGACTTTTGAGGCCACAAAGGCCTCTTTTACTTTGTTGTATTCTCTCTCCGTGATTTTTCTATTTATTTCAGGATAGCTTTTGCAGTTTGGCATTGGAGTATATTGGGCCATAAGACTAAAGAAAGCCTTAGGGCAATTTTTTTTGACAAACCTAATTATCTCAAGGCTGTCATTTGAATGAAGAGGCAAGACGAGGTGTCTTATTAAGACGCCTTGTTTCATAAGGCCGTCTTTTGAAAATTTGTTTGGCTTGAGCTCGGTCATTTTTATCACTGCGTTTTTTGCAATTTCAAAATAATTTTCGCAATTTGAATATTTTTTTGAAGAAAAACTCGAAAAATACTTTAAATCTGTCAAAAATATATCCACATATGGCGAAATTTTTTCTAGTGTCTCAACTTTTTCATAGCCATGAGTGTTCCAGACGATAGGAATAGAAGGTCTAAAAATTTTTAATGCCTCTACTATTTTTTCAGCGAAGTGAGATGGGTTTACGAGGTTTATGTTGTGAGCGCCTTGCTCCTCAAGATTTTTAAAAATTTGAGCTAGTTCATAGACAGTTATGAGCTTTCCTTTTTTCTCTTGAGAAATCTCATAGTTTTGACAATAGACGCACCTGAGCGTGCATCCGCTAAAAAATATACACCCGCTCCCTTTGGTTCCGCTTATGCATGGCTCTTCGTACATAAAAAGACATGACTTTGCCACTTTTAAGCAAGCGCTCTCTCCGCAAAAGCCATAACCTTTTTCTTCATTTCTTTCTGCCTTACAATCTCTTGGACAAATATCACATTTCATGTTATAACTATATCACAGTTTTAACAACGGAACTAATCATTTTCATATACTGAAACGAAAGAGGTGGGATATGTGTGGACTTATAGGCATTATTGGGAAGGGGCTTGATATGAGAAAAGAGCTCATAGAGGGGCTCGAGAAACTGGAGTATAGAGGCTATGACTCGGCAGGGATAGGTTATGTTGAAAACGGTCAGCCCGTGACGCAAAAGACCGTGGGTCAGGTCGCTCGTCTTAAAGAGAAGCTTTCTTCTCCAATAAAAGCAGAGATGGCTATAGCTCACACAAGGTGGGCGACAAATGGCGGGGTGAGCCTTGAAAATTGTCACCCGCATATTTCAGAGGGTAAGACCTGGATGATAGTCCACAACGGCATAATAGAAAACGCCGATGAGCTGAGAGCTGAGCTTGAAGAAAAAGGCGTGCATTTCTATGGCCAAACAGACACAGAGGTTGTAGCAAATCTTCTTGAGAGGACAAAATTTGTAGACCCTATAGACAGCATAAGAGAGGTTTTAAAAAAGATTAAGGGGAGCTACGCCATTGTAGCAATAAACAAAAATTATTTAGACAGACTTTTTATTATAAAAAATAAAAGTCCGCTTTATTTTAGCTATGACGAGGGCTCTGTAAGAGTCGCAAGCGACACCTCTGTCTTTAGTGGTAAAAATTTTATTTCATTAAATGATGGAGAATTTGGTGAAATAAATTTAAATAATTTCAAATTATTCAATAAAAATGGAAAAATAAATAAAAAAGAAACAAAATTAGAAAAAACAGAAATAAATAGGAAAAATAATTCAAATTATTATATGATAGACGAAATTCACGAGACCATTGATGTTTTTAAAAGGATAAATTGTGAATATAAAGATTTAAAAATATTTAATAAATTTGACAAACTTGGCGCTTTTGATGAAATAAAGCTCATTGGGTGTGGGACGGCTTATCACTCTTGCCTCATTGGTAAAAAATATTTAGAAGAGGCTGCTATGAAAGAAATAAACTGCTATATCGCTAGCGAATTTAACGCCGAGCCTCCAAAACTTAATAAAAATATGCTTTGCATTTTTGTTAGCCAAAGCGGAGAGACAGCAGACACGCTTCTTGCTGTCGAAAAGGCCAGAGCTGCTGGAGCTAAGACGCTCGCCATAACAAATGTGCCATACAGCACTATCTCTAAAAAGTGCAAGGCTTATCTTCCTATATGCGCAGGAAGAGAGGTGGGCGTAGCTTCGACCAAAGCCTACTCCGCCCAAGTCGTAATATTCTATATGCTAGCTTGTCACATTAAAGGAGTGGCTCCGTCTTTAAAAGGGCTCATCTCAGGCTTTAAATTTCCAGACGAGGAAAAAATTAGAGAGCTCGCTAAAAAGCTCATCAAAAAGAGAGAGCTGTTTTTAATAGGGAGAGGCGAAGATTATAGAAATATGCTCGAGGCTGGGCTTAAGATAAGAGAGATTTCGCTTGTAAACGCTGTCGCTTTGCCAGCTGGCGAGCTCAAGCACGGCACGCTCGCTCTCATAGACGAAGACGCCATAGCCATAGTTTTGCAGACGAGCCAAAAGGGCATGGAGAAGGTCAAAAACACCATAAACGAAATCTCTTCAAGAGGCGGGAAAGTCGTGTTTGTGAGTCAGTTTGATCCGCCTTGTGAAGTCTATGATAGCTTAAAGCTTTGTCAGGTGCCACAAAAATTTATGCCTCTTAGCTCGGTCGTAACGTTCCAGCTTCTAGCCTTCTATATGACGCTTGAAAAAAATCTTAACCCAGACAAACCAAGAAACTTAGCAAAAAGCGTTACAGTTGAGTAAAATGTTTTGCTAAAATATGACAAATGAAGTAAAATATGACAGATGACTAAATACGATAAGCAAATTGAAGAATACGAAAGCCAAGCTTTGTTTGATAAAGATGTAAAAAAAGTAAACATGGATTACGTCAAAAAAGTAGACGAAAACTATGTATATTTATCAAACAATTTTTTCATGAAAATCTACAATGGCATCATCAGGTCTTTGCTCTTCGTTCTTAGTCCAATTTTTAACTACTTTTATTGCAAACTAAAAGTAAAAGGTAGAAAAAATTTGAAGGGCATAAAGGGCGCGATGAGCGTCTCAAACCACGTTCTAACTGTCGACAATCTCATAGTAAGGCAGGCGCTGAGGTGGCATAAGATGTATTTTGTCGGCTCGACAAACAATTCTAAAAAAGGCCTGGCTGGGCTTACTCTCAAAGCAGGAGGGCTTCTTCCGCTCGGCTCAACTTTTACAGCCCAGAAAAATTTTGACAAGGCCATTGAGACGATTTTGAAAAAGAGGTGTATAGGCCATATCTATCCTGAGCAGTCGCTTTGGGTGCAGTACAAAAAGATTAGGCCGTTTAAGAACGGAGCCTTTCATTATGCTGTGAAATATAATGTGCCTGTCGTGCCTATAGTGCTTTTGTTTAGGCCGCTATCAAAGCTAGACAAGCTCGTGCATAGAAAAGTCAAAGTGACCATAGAGATTTTGCCTCCAGTGTATCCTGACAAGAGTCTCGGTGCAAAAGAAAGGCTTTTAAAACTTTTAGAAGAAGTGAGAAAAGCTATGGTGGACTGTGCCAATGAGTTTTATGGCGTCGAAAGTGACGCTGTCAAAGTGTATGAAGAAAAAAGTAAAAGCGAGAGCGCCTAAAGCTCTCGCTTTTAGCTTGAGGCGAAAAGGTTGTTATTTAACTTTTTTTGTGCTAAACTACTCCTGTGATTGACGAAGAGCTTAAAAACACAAAATTTTTTGAAAGATACTGTCTTATGCTAGATGAAGACAAGCTCTCTCACGCCATTATGGTGGTTTGCAAAGATGGAGAGACGGCGAGGCGAATGACTACGCTTATGGTTCTAAAACTTTTGTGTGATGATGTTTGCGGTGAGTGCTCTAGTTGCGTAAAAGTTTTGAGTGGCACGCATCCAGACGTCTTGGTCTTTCCTGAAAAAGACAACTTTTTGGTCAGCGATGCTTCTCGTATTCAAGAGGAGACCAATGTAAAGCCTCTTCTTGGCGAAAAGAAAGTGTTTATTCTAAACAACTTTTCTCGCTCTACGCCTCAAGCGCAAAACAAACTTTTAAAGACGCTTGAAGAGCCTCCTAAAAATGTTTATTTCTTTATTTGGACAACTGACTTAAACTCTATTTTGCCTACTATAAAATCTAGGACGCAAATCTTGGAGCTTGAAAGACTGAGCGATAGCGCTATTGAGAGCTTTTTGAAGAGAGAATGTGGAGAAGCTAGCCCTCTTGCTGTAAAGAGCGCAGAAGGATATCTCGGGAAAGCGCTTTCTTTTCAAAAAGACGAGAGTTTTATGGCGGACTACAAACTGGCCGTGTCCATCATAAGGGACATGAAGACCTCAAAAGATGTGCTTAGCTATGCTTCAAAATTTAGTGAAAAGCTAAACTTTGAAAACAGGCTAAATATTCTTGAAAACTGCTTTGACGAACTTTTGTTTGTAAACATGGGAGATGTAGAGGGCTCGGCGCTTGAAGGGCTTGAGGCGGAATATAATCAGTTTACCGTGGCCAAAATTTTTGAAAGAATAAACCTAGCTAAAAAACAATTTAAGGCAAACTGCAATCTCGGGCTTATAGCAGACAGTTTGCTTCTTGGAATATTGGAGGAAAAATATTTATGCAAATAGTTGGAATAAAATTTGACTCTCAGCCAAAAATCTACTCGTTTGACGGCGAGAAGTTTGACCTAAAAGTGGAAGATAAGGTAGTAGTCGAGACTTTGAGAGGCCTTGAGCTTGGAAGCGTAGCTATCCTCGAGCAAGAAAGCGTGCTCCTTGAGACTAATGAGCCACTAAAACCTATTTTAAGAAAAGCTACAAAGGCTGACCTAGAAGCTCATGAAAAAATTATTAAGAATATGCCAAAGTACAAAGCCAAGGTAAAACAGCTCGTAAAGGCTAGAGGCCTTGAGATGAAGATAGTCTCTGTCGAATCTACGCTTGATGGGGCAAAGCTGATTATAAATTTCACAGCAGAGAGTAGAGTCGATTTTAGAGAACTTGTCAAAGACCTAGCTAGCGAGTTTAGGACTAGGATAGAGCTAAGACAAATAGGCTCTCGAGACGAGGTCAAGCTCGTGGGCGGAATGGGGCTGTGTGGCAGGCCGTGTTGTTGCACCAAAAACACGGGCGACTTCGAGCATGTCTCAATAAAGATGGCGAAGACTCAAAATTTGTCTCTAAACCCAAACAGCATAAATGGGCTGTGTGGCAGGCTTATGTGCTGTCTTGCGTATGAAAACGAACTCTACGAAGAGGCTTCAAAGCTCGCTCACAAAGTGGGGAGCAGGGTCAAGACTCCTGATGGTGAGGGCGAGGTTATGTACAACGACCTTCTAAACAAACTCACCAGCGTAAAGATTGGAGACGAAGTCAAAGAGTACAAGATGACAAGCGTTAAGGAAGTGTGATGGAAAGGTTAGAAGACTTACAGCTTGATGGCCTCAAAATTTACCAAGACCCAGAGCTCTACACTTTTACAAGCGACGCGGTGATCCTCGCAAACTTTGTAAACGCAAAGCATAGCGACTTCGTGTACGACCTGGGCACGGGGAGCGGAATAATCGCCATTTTGGTAGCATACAAGACTAGGCCTAAGAAGGTGATAGGGATAGAGCTTCAAAGCGAGCTCGCTCGCCTAGCTCAAAAGAGCGTAAAGCTCAATCATCTAGAAAAGCTAGTGGAGATAAAAAATGAGGATATGCTTGAGCTGACCGAGGCAGGTGAAGCTGACATTGTAGTATGCAATCCGCCATACAAAAAGCGGGCGAGTGCATTTATAAATCCAAATGAGAGCCTCGCCATAGCTCGTCATGAAATAAAAGTCGACCTAGACGGCGTCATAAACACAGCCAGCAAGCTTTTAAAGGACAAGGGCAAATTTTATGTTTGTCTAGATGCAAACAGGACGGCGGAGCTCATCTTTAAACTCAAAGAGAAGAGGCTTGAGCCTAAAAAGATGTTCTTTACCGCGCCAAAGCTAGAGGCCGACTGCAACATTGTTTTTATAGAGGCGGTCAAGGGAGGAAGAGAAGACCTCAAAGTGCTCTCTACTCTCATAACAAACGACCCGAGCGGAAACTACTTAGAAGAAGTAAAAACTTATAGGAGGAGATAATGTTATATTTTGTTGCTACTCCAATAGGAAATTTAGCCGACATGAGCTTTAGAGCTGTCGAGACTTTAAAAAAGGTGGATGTTATAGCGTGCGAAGACACGAGAAACTCGCTCAAGCTCTTAAACCATTATGACATAAAAAAACAGCTCATCGCTTATCATAAAAACAACGAGCGTTCGAGCGCCGACGGAATAATAAAACTTTTAAAAGAAGGACGAGATGTCGCCGTCATAAGCGACAGCGGTATGCCTGTCATCTCAGACCCTGGCGAAATCCTGGCAAAAAGGCTTGTTGAGGAAAAGCTAGACTTTACTGTAGTGCCTGGGCCCAACGCAGGCCTGTCTGCGCTCATCTTAAGCGGGTTTGACGCAAAGAGCTTCGCCTTCGTAGGTTTTTTGAGTGACAATAATAAGCATAGGCGTGCTCAGCTTGAAAATATAAAGAGCTTTAATGGCTCAGTCATCTTTTACATAGCTCCGCACAATTTGAAAAAAGATATAAAGTTTATTTACGACGAGCTAGGAGAGAGAAAAGCTTGCTTGGTAGGTGAAATAACAAAACTTTTTGAAAAAAAGTTTTTCTTCACGCTTGGAAAGCAGTTTGAAATAGAGCCTAAGGGCGAGTTTGTGCTCATAGTAGAAGGCGCGCCAGAGGAGCGCACTAGTGAGCTCATGAGCCTCACGCCTGAGGAGCATATAAAGTACTATGAAGCAAAAGGCCTAAGTAGAAGCGAGGCTATAAAAAAGACGGGTCGTGATAGAAAAGTAAAAAATCCTTTTAAAAATTTATAATATCCTGCATACCAAACATGCCACAACCGTGCCAAAAAGATTACATACAAGCGCCAGAGGTATGGCATAGTAAAGTTTTTTTACTGAGGTTTGGGAGAAATAGACGGTGGCCACATAGAAGAGCGTTTCACTCGTGCCCATGATGACCGAGGCGCACCTCGACACATATGAGTCTGCGCCATAAGTTTCGAAAATGCTCTTTAATATTCCGTAGCTACCACTGCCCGTAAACGGCCTGAGCAAAACGAGCTCACTCACCTCAGTAGGAATACCTAAAAGGTTTAGTATTGGCGCAAAGCCTCTCACTAAAATATCTGTTATTCCGCTGACCCTCATGAGGGCCACCATTATCATGATTGTGACAATATATGGGAAAATGCCAAGCACGAGCTCGAAAGCGCCCTTGGCTCCGTTTACAAAAGTGTTGTAGGTCTCGACCTTTTTAATTCTTGCATATATGAGGAGTGCAATAATTAAAACAGGCATTATGTAGCTAGCTATTTTTTTGCTCCTTTTTTGCGCCAAAATATTTTTTCACAAAGTTTAGCAAGGCCTATGCCAAAGGCCGCGGTGAGTGTAGTGGCAAGAAGAGTTGGAATGATTATGTCAGTCGGCGTCATGCTCCCTGCTTGGCTCCTAAGCCCAATTGTAGTTGTGGGCAGGAGCTGGATAGAGGTCGCATTGACTACAAGGAGCATTATCATGGCCGCGTTTATTTTCCCGCTCTTGTCGTCCAGCCTCTTCATGGCTTTAATCCCGCAAGGTGTAGCCGCGTTTCCAAGCCCAAGCATGTTTGACGACATGTTGACTGCGATGAGCTTTGTCGTCTCTGGGTCGTCCGTCTTAAACAAAAATTTTATAAGTGGCCTAAGGAGCTTCGCCAGCTTTGCAGAAAGCCCAGTTTTGTCTAGGATTTCAAGCACACCTAGCCACACAGCGTATACAGCGCAGAGCTCTACGCAAAGCTCGATGACGCCCATAGAAGCGTCAGTCATCTCGGTCACCATAAGGTCAGGCGCTGTGAAGAGGAGAGCGACAGAAGAAGCTATCATCAGCCATAGCCAAATTCTATTCATACTAGATATATATGAGTTTGACTCAAAACTTATTTACTTTTAAAATTTAAAATGTTAAAATTTCTCTCAAGGAGTTAAAATGTTAATAGACAGCCACGCGCACTTAGAAGACTATGAAGATTTAGAGGAGGTTTTAAAGAGGACAAGGGAGTCTGGAGTCAGGAAGATTGTCGCCTCGAGCTACAACCCTGAGACGGCCTTAAAGGCTCTAGAATTTTCTTTTAAATATAACTTTGTCTGTCCTACAGCTGGAGTTCACCCAAACAATGCTAGCGAGTATTCAAAGAGTTTTGAGTCATTTTTAAAAGAAAATTCTTCAAAGCTGGTGGCTATAGGTGAAATTGGCCTTGACTATCACTATGAGCCTCTTGACAAGGCTCTTCAAGCTAAGGTTTTTAGAGCTCAGCTGAGTCTTGCGTCTCAGCTATGTCTTCCTGTCGTAATCCATATGCGTGACGCCACGGCTGACACCCTTGATATTTTAAAAGATTACTCTCTTAAAGGCGTGCTTATCCACTGCTTTAACGGTAGCGTCGAGACGCTTGTAGAGGTCATGAAGAGAGGCTACTATGTCTCTTTTGGCGGAGCCATAACTTTTAAAAACGCCAAAAATTTTAAAGAGCTGTTAAGGCGCGTGGACAAAGACAAATTTATGCTTGAAACTGACAGCCCTTACCTTAGTCCAGAACCATTTAGAGGCAAGAGAAATGAGCCTAAAAATGTCGCCTTGGTGTGCAAAAAGGTGGCGAGCGAGCTTAATCTTTGTGAAGACGAGGTCGCTAAAATCACTAGCGAGAACGCAATAAAATTTTTTGGAATTTGATATGGAAAACTTTAAATTTAAGAAAAAATTTGGTCAAAACTTTATAAGAGATAAAAATCTTCTTCGCGCTATTATTAAAGATAGTAATATTTCATCCCAAGACGAGGTTTTGGAAATAGGTGCGGGCGAGGGCTCGCTCACGGAGGAGCTCTCAAATGTATGCAAAAAACTTGTTAGCTTTGAGATAGATGAAGAGCTTAAAGGCCGCCTCGAGGAAAAGTTTAGAGACAAGCCAAATGTTACTTTAGTTTTTAAAGACATCATGAAAGTAGATGTCAGCGAAATTGACAAACTTTTTGACAAAAAATACGCCTTAGTAGCAAATTTGCCATATTATATCACTACGCCCATAATTTTTAGATTTTTAGAGCAGTCTAAAAAACTCGCCTCTATGACGGTCATGGTTCAAAAAGAGGTGGCTGAAAAATTCTGCGCAAGCAAAAAGACGCCTGACTATGGCGTCTCTAGCGTCATGGCGCAGACCTACTGCGAAGCAAAGCTTGCTAGAGTTGTGAATAAAAAGCTGTTTTTCCCTGTCCCAAAAGTCGACTCGGCTGTGCTTGTTTTAAAAAGGAAAAACATTTCTTTTGACAAGGGCTTTAAAGAGTTTGTCAGTGCAGTTTTTTCCATGAGGCGCAAGACGATTCAAAACAATCTCTCTTCGCATTATGGTATAAGCAAATCTAATATCGCGGACTTTTTAGAGAGTTGTGGCTACTCCTTGACTTCAAGGGCCGAGGAGTATAGTCCGCAAGAGCTAGAGGATATGTATAAGAGTTTCGACAAGTTTCGTCAAGAACTAGTTTAGTCTTCATAAAATAACCGTTGGAAACATATTTTGCATATGTATATAATATTGTGATTAAAAAGGGTGAAATATGAATTCTAAAAGAACGGTAGTCTTAAGCTCTGTAAACGGCAAGGTCCATAAAGCAGTTTTGTCTCTCACAAAAGAGGATGGCGAAATAGTGGGTTCTCTCAGGCTCTATAATTTTAAGTCTAAGCCTGAGGGCGTTTTGACTCTGGGCATCTTGTCAGGTGGCAAGGTCTTTAAAGCTGGGCTCAATGAAAAAAATGGAATATATGAGTTTAGGGCTGAGGTCGATGGCAATTTAGAAGAGTTCACCTGCGCCCTTGTAAACTCTGTGAAGGGAGAGATAGTTCCGCTCCTAATCGGCAGTAGTGACGGCAAGGCCAGCTCTTCGCAAGAAGAGGCCCTAGCTTCTTCACTAGGAGTTCTTGACAAGTCAAAGCTGAGCGAAGTTAAAGAAGAGCTTGACAAAAATGGGATAGAGCTCGAGGAAGACATAGAAAAGACTGTCGACGAGGCTCTAAAATGTGAAAATTGTATGTTGTGCCCGTATAAAGACGCGTTTTATGAAAATGAGGTCTCAGTGGCTAGTGAAGAGGCAAAGCCTGAGGAGCCTAAAGAAAAACCAGAGCCTGATGGTCAAAACGAGCCAGAGTCTATTCAGCATGAAAACAAGTTTTATAGCAAAGTCAAAAATCAGCTAGACGACCTTTTTAAAAAGCATGACCCTGAAGAAGTTTTGGCTGAAATAATCCCAAATTCTAAATGGATAAAAATAGACTATGACGGAGGAGACTCTTATTATGTAGTTGGCCTTATATATGAAGATGAAAAGGTCAAATATATCTGCTATGGCATTCCAGGGCTTTGGAGCAAGGAGTGTCCAGAGGAGCTTGATGGCTACGCTCAGTGGCTTCCGCTTGATGAAGAAAATGCGTTTGGAGAAGGGTATTGGATCTCATATCAAGACGCTGAAAATGGAGATAATGTAGAAATAGAAATTATTTAAAAATAATATCAATTTTTAATTTTTTGAGGAAATTTTATTATTTTAAATAAAAATAATGGCAAAATATACAAAATTATTCCAAAAACGCCTGCAATAAATAACTTTGCAAAGAAGTTTGTCATAAAGCTGTATGCAAAAATCAAAATTATTGCTAAAATTAATATAAAAAGTAGCGGAAGTAAAATATTTTTAAGAGAATTATGAAAAATAAATTTTTTTCGCAAATAAATAATGTTTATTATACTCACTATTGAGAAAAAGAAAATATTTGAAATCACGAGGCCAAAAATATTTATATTTTTCAAAGCGACTAGTGCAGCAGTTAATAGAAGTTTTGCCCCAGCAAGTGTGGCAAAATTTTTTATTAAAAACTTTGTGTGATTTGTGGCTTGTAAAATTGAAGAAGAGATTTGAGAAAATACAAGGAAAAACATTTGGATGCTTGAAAGGCAAAGTAGCATAGCCGTTATGCTTTTAAGATTTTCGCTAATAGTAGGAAAAACGAAATTTATGATGTCGCGAGAAAGTAGCGTAAAGGCGAGCACAAACGGAAGTATGATTATGTAGCCAAAAAAGAAACTATTTTTTATCTTTTCGCTCACAAAGCTTTTTTCGCCTTTGGCTATAAACGGCAAAAGACTTGAGGAGATGGCAAGAGAAAATACGACAGGAAAGTTTATGAGTGAGTTCACCATTCCAGATTGAAGGCCGTATAATGAAGTCGAAAACGAGCTTGAAAAATTCAAATTTAAGAGGTTTACTGTCAGCACGCTATCTATGGCGACCACGGCAGGATTTATGAGGCAAAAGAAAAAGATTGGAATAAAAGTAGGTTTGACGTCGTAAGGTTCGTAAGTTTTTATATTTTTGAGAGGGCTATTTTTTAGAGTGTAAAATAAAAGAAATAGCAGGCTGACAAGCTCAGACACGACGACTCCCAAAATTGCTCCAACAATGGCATACACGAGTCCGTAGCGGTAGAGATATATGGAGAAAAACAGCCCGACTGCCAGCTTTATAAGTTGTTCCAAGATTTGGCTTATGCCTGTAGGCACCATGTTTTCATAGCCTTGGAAAAGTGCTCTAAACGGCGCTAGGAGCGAAGAAAATAAAATGGCAGAGGAGATAAAGAGATAGCCCTTTTGCGCGAGGATATTTCCTTGAAATAGTGCGATTTGATAAGAAAAGATTGAAAAGATTAGCGTAAAAAACAGGCCAAAGCAAAGGCTGATTAAAAAATATTTTTTAAAAATGGTCTTCACCGCGCCAGCATTTGTCTTCCTTACTTCGGCTATAGATATAGTCATAGCGCTGGGAATGGCCCCGGCCGAAATGACCAGCGCAAGCGAGTAGACGGAATATATCATTTGGTAAATGCCTATGCCCTCAGCCCCCAAGATGTTTGAGAGAGGAATGCGATATATAGCGCCCAAAAGTTTGCAAAGTAGCCCAGCTATGGTCAGGACAAGAGCTCCATTTAAAAATGTCTTTTTCACGCCATTAGTATTTGCAAGAAAAGAAAAATTAAAATTAAATTTGGCTATTTACAAAAGAGCAAAGGTGTGTTAAAATTTTGATAGTTGGAGGCGAGCATGAGACAGTTGAAAGAAACTATGGATATAGACAGACCTTATGTTGTAATTGACAAGTATAAGTTTGAGGACTACAACACGATCTATCAGCTCCAGCGCCAGTTTGTTCATCTTTTGATGGCGCTATATGATTGTGTGTTTAAAGACAAAGTCCAAGATGTGGTCTACAACGGCTTTTTCTTTAAAAACAGAGCCGAGGCTGCCGAGGCGGTCAAAGACCCTCAAAATCACATACAGCTTCGAAATGCTTTTTCGTTTGAATTTGTTTCTACAGTTTTGTATCTTGACACCCCAGAAGTGCGAAAGGTGTTCAAATCAAACGACTACGTATCTAAAATTACGACCAAAAATGCGCTCAGCATAATGAGGTATTTTGTGCGCTGTAGACAGGGCAGAGCGCTTCTTGGCGGAGCCTTTCTCCCAGCTCACAACGGGCACCCAATAAAGGTTGAGATTTGTGATATGATAAAGGCGGTTGTGCTTTTAAAAGACAAAATAGACTTTGAAAAGACCGACACCTTCGCCACATGGAAGAGGCTGGGTCTAAAATATCTCGACTACCACTACAAAAACAACAGATGTATAGAGACAGTCGAAGAATCTGTAGACCAGATAGACGCTGAGACCTATGATGAACTCATGATAGTAAGGTCAGGGCTGAGCAGGCCGAGCTTTGGAGATATGTTTACAGAACTTGATAAATAAAAAGAAGCATCTAGCCAGATGCTTCTTTCATTTTAACAAGTCAAAGTATCCAAAGTTCGTAGCGGGCTCAGCACTTTCTCTATGAGGCGCTGAAGTGGCCCGGTTAGGCGAAACTGCTCTTTGTGGAGCCACTTGAGGCTGAGCTTGCCTTTGTGCCACGGGTCTTGGCGAAGAAAAGTAAGTGGCCTTTTGTTGTTTTTTAGCTGGGGCAGAAGGCTTTTTCGACGCCGACTTGCCTCCGCTTTTTACTTTGCCGTTTTTTGCTTGCGGAGATTTTTTCTTG
>CALVTI010000040.1 GCA_944361835.1 uncultured Clostridia bacterium | reverse complement strand
CAGGCGGATAGCCTGACGGCCTATCTAGGCGGAGACAAGGCGCCAAAGCTAAACAAGATAGGTGGCCAAGAGTTTTTAAAGATTAAAGAAAAAGTCTATAAAAATGTCAAAGAGCTCGCCATAAATCTCCTTGAGCTCTATGCTGAGAGGCAGAAAGAAGTGGGCTTTAAATATGCTCCTAATGACTACTTGATGGAAAAGTTTAGCGAGAGCTTTGAGTTTGAAGAGACAGAAGATCAGCTTAGCGCCATAAACGACATCATGACAGACATGGAGTCGGGCAAAGTCATGGATAGGCTCATCTGCGGTGACGTGGGCTACGGCAAGACTGAAGTCGCGCTGAGAGCTGTATACAAAGCTGTCACAAACGGCAAACAGGTCGCTCTTTTATGCCCGACGACTATCCTCGCTGAGCAACATTACCTCACAGCGCAAAAGCGCTTTGACGGCTTTATGGTGAGAGCGGCCAAGCTCGACCGCCTTGTGAGCACTGCTGACGCGAAAGCTATTAAAAAAGCTTTGAAAGAGGGAAAGCTCGACCTTGTAATCGGCACTCACAAACTTCTCGCCAGCGACGTCGTCTTTAAAGACCTAGGGCTCCTTGTGCTTGACGAGGAACAACGCTTTGGCGTGGCGGACAAAGAAAAAATAAAGTCTTTAAAAAAGAATGTCGACGTGCTCTCTATGAGCGCGACGCCAATACCGCGTACGCTTCACATGTCTCTCTCTGGCATAAGAGACATCTCAATTATTGAAACGCCTCCTAAAGAGCGTCTGCCAGTCCAGACTTTTGTCGTGGAGTATAGCGAAGAGCTCATGGGCGAGGCCATAAAGAAAGAGCTCTTAAGAGGTGGCCAAGTTCTCATCGTTTTCAATTCTATTGAAAAAATCTATACCTTTGCCGAACATATAAAGGCGCTTGCGCCAAACGCCAGAGTAGGCGTGGCGCACGGAAGGCTACCGCAAAAAGAGCTTGAGGACACAATTTTAAAACTCTACGAGGGTGAGTTTGATATTTTAGTCTCGACCACGCTCATTGAAAACGGCGTGGATTTGCCACTAGCAAACACGCTCATAGTGACAGATAGCGACAGGCTCGGGCTCTCTCAGCTCTATCAGCTGAGGGGCAGAATTGGCAGGAGCGACCGCATAGCCTATGCCTATTTCACTTTTAATCCAAACAAGGTCCTCACTGAAGAAGCTTATAAGAGGCTGGAGGCCATAATGGAGTTCACAGAGCTCGGCAGTGGCTTTAAGATAGCCATGCGAGACCTCGAGATAAGAGGCGCAGGAAATGTGCTTGGCAAAGAGCAACACGGCCATATGGAAAAAGTCGGCTATGACATATATTGCAAGCTTTTAAAGGACGCCGTCAAAGAGTTAAAGGGCGAAAAGCTCGAAGAGAAGAAAGATATAAAAATGGAAGTTTCACTCAGTGCCTACTTGCCTGAGGAGTATATCTCTCTTGAAGAAGAGCGCATAAAGAGATATGGAGAAATAAGTTCCATAAGTTCAAGGCAGGAGCAAAAGGACTTTTTGAAAGAAATAACAGAGGGCTATGGCGAGCCACCAAAGGCTCTTTTAAACCTTCTCAAAATAGCTCTGCTTAAAAACATTTTGCAAAAAGAAGACGTAAAGCGCGTTGTCATAAACGATAGAAGCCTAAGTCTCTATCTTTATAAGCGAAACGACATTATGACAGCAAAACTTATGGAACTTGTGGATAAAAATAAAGACAGCGCTGTTTTGAAATTTGAAGACGTGCCAATAATTAGTTTTGACTATAAAGGTTCGGCTGAAGATAAGCTCAACAAACTTTTAAATTTGCTGAGTTAGAAATATTTAAAATAAGTTGATTTTTTATATAACTTAAGATATAATAAAGGTCATTATGAGGAGAATGCTGTGAAAAAGAAAATACTTTTGATGTTTGCTTTGTTACTTACAGTCACATTCACACTTAGTGGTTGTACTCTTTTTACTGTAGACCAAGCGAGATATCTAAACCAATCTGTCGCCACCATAACCTACGAAGACGGCACAAGAGAGGAGATCACAAAGAGAGAGCTCATCACTGCTTTTTCAAACTACGGTTCTACTTTGATGGACAGCTATGGTTACACTGCTGAGCAAGCCCTTGACTACACTGTAGAAGCCGTTATAAATAGAAGAGTGTTGTTAGTAGAAGCCAAAAAGACGATTACTCTCACAAACGCAGACCTAAACGACATCTATAGAGAGACCTATGAAGCGCTTGTTTCAAGCCTAGCTGACTATGAAGCCGAGGCTATAGACGAGGCGCACCTTGACATAGTGGGCGAGTTTGAGGGCAGTGAGGAAGAAGAAACCACCTATACTCCTTATGACACCCAAGCTAGAATAGTCAAAACAAGTGACGGATATAAAATAGAGCTTATTTCCGCGACCTCTCCAAGCGACCCAAACGAAGCGCTTATTGCAGCAGAGGGCGAGGAGATAGCTTCTATCAATAAAGCTATTGGAGACAGGATTGAGTCTGCGCAAAACAAAGCGCTTGCTGGTGAGGCTAAGAGAAGATATATAGCAGACCTCAAACTCAGCGAGCAAGGCCAAGGCCTTTCGACTGTAGACAGCGAGGTCTTTGATAGAGAAATCAAGAGGATTTATGACAACGCTTTAGACAACAAATATATTGAGCTCTACCAAGAGGCTACAAGACAAGACGACTACTCTACTATCTCTCTAAACCAGGTCCTTAGAAGATTGACCTCAAACATGCTCTCAAGCTTCGCAGAGTACAGCATAGACACAGAGGCATATTCCACAGACATGCTCGAAAGCTTTGACAGTGTAAACTACGTCATGAACGAAGACTATTTCTTTGTAGCTCACATTTTGATAGAGTTTGACAAAGCTCAGTCAGCCGAGGTCACTAGCCTTGAGACCGACCTTGAAAATGGCATTATCACACAAAAAGCGTTTAATGACGCTCTAGCGCTCCTCGCTGAGCAAATAAAAGTTCAGGTCGGGGATACAGAGATGTATATCACTGATTTTAGAGATTTGATAAACAGCGAACTTACCGGCAAAGGTGATGAAGCAAAGGCGGAGATATTTAAAGACTATCTCTATACCTACAATGAAGACCCAGGCATCATGAACGCTGAATACCTCTATGTCATCGGCAAAGATGACTCGCAGATGGTAGAGTCTTTTACAAACGCTTCAAGAGAGCTTTGGGACAACGGGAACGGCCAGTTTGGTTCGCTCTCCGGAGTAGTTCCTAGCGAGTACGGCGCACACATTATCTTCTACGCTGGCCCAGTGACAAACGTCTTTACGATTGACGACCCTGAAAATTTTACACTTGTCACGACTGACCAAGCAGCTCTTGATGAAATAGTGGCCAAGCTTGACACAAAACTAAATGTTTTAAACAACAAGACTCTCTTTGATAAAGTTTTTGAAGACCTCGTGAGTGACAACTATTCTATTTTTGAAAACATGAATATGAATGTTCTTAAAAAAGATCTTATTATTGAAAGACATAGCTCAGCTTATAGTGATATGTTAGGTTAAAGAGGAAGCACTTAGTGCTTCTTTTTTTACTTTGACAATATAGAAAAAGTTTGTTATATTATACTACAATGAATAAGTCTGCAAAAAAGAGCGTAAAAAAGCGTGACGACAACAAGCTTGTCGGTTTTTTGCAGGAAGCAGAACTTAGCGACGAGGCCAAAGCCCTCGTCCAAAAAGTAGAGGACGAACAGAGCAAAATCGACGAGGCCGAGCAGGCCGTCGCCAAGCAAAGGAGTAAGAAGAAAAAGATTTGGAGCTTTATCTTCTTTATGATAAACATCGGCGTCGTGGTTGCTATCTTTGCTTCTCAGCTCGCCACAGAAGACCTCATGTCTTTTTCTGAGCTGCTTAGTAGCAACCTAAACTATTGGTTTCTTCTCCTCGCCCTTGTATTCTTTGGGCTTATGGTAGTGACAGAGATCATTAGGTTTGCCATGCTCACCAAGCAAGCCACGGGTCGAAACAGGCCCTTTTTGGGTTATAAGACTTTTGCGTTAGGAAAATATTATGACTGTATCACACCTATGTCTACAGGCGGTGAGCCTTTCCAAATTTTTTATATGAAATCTAGAGGCCTGAGCGCCTCGGCTGCTATTTCTGTCCCTATGGGAAGATATATTCTTTGTCAAATAGCTACAATCATAGTCAGTACTGTCGCCATTATCATCGCTTCGACGAATGGCGCTTGGGGCGGAAGCACTGTGGTCTCTGTGGCCTGCTACATAGGCTACGCTTTAAATCTGCTTGTAGTCGTAGTTACAATCTTTTTATCCGTGAGCAAGAACGTGGGCAAAAAGATAGTCGTGTGGGTCTTAAAGTTTTTGCACAAACTGCACATTGTCAAGAATTATGAGGCTCAATACAACAAAGTGTTAAAGGTAGTGAACGACTACCAGACGGCTATTCAGGACTACGCAAAACACTTTTGGCGCTTTTTACTGCTCCTGTTTTTGTCTATTTTAAACAATTTAATAACATATATAATTCCGTTCTTCATCGTGTCTGCCTTTATAGGCTTTGACAGCTCGCTTATAGTTCAGGTTATGGTAATGGGTGTCATGATAGAAATGGCGGCTAGCTTTATTCCTCTGCCTGGTGGAACGGGCATGAGCGAGCTCTCCTTCACGGCGCTCTTTGGAAGCTTAATTGATAGCTCAGTACTCTTCTGGGCGCTCCTCATGTGGAGATTTATGAACTATTATATCTACATTTTGCAAGGCATAATAGTTATGATCTACGACTACTTTATTGGCAATAGAAAATATCAGTGGCAGAAGAAAAAGTGGGAGCTTGAGGCTGAAAGTATAGCTTTTAAAGAAGAAAAAATTAAGAGTTATAAGCGCAGCAAATCAAGGCTCGGGCGCTAGTATAAAAGTTTTTTACTTTGCCAAAAATAAAATATATGGCAAAAGTCGAAGCGTTTCCTAAAAAAGAAAAACAAAAGCTCTTCAACGGGTGGCTAGTTTTTATTATAGTAATTTTATCCTTTTTGCTTCTTTTGTTGCTCTTTCTCTCACTGAGAGGTTATTTTGAGCGCGAAGTAAAACTCAAGCCTCTAAACGAACTTGGAAATGATTTAAAGATAAACGTTTCTTCTCAAGGTAGCTTCGTAAATACGATTTCATACAAGGGCAGTAGGTTGCCGGGCGATGAAGTTTTTCAAAAAGTCACTCTTGTTTTAGACGAAACAGCTCCAGACACGCTTGTTAGGGTAAGAGTTTTCCTCACTGATTTAAACGGCTCACTGACAGACGTGACCATAGCCACAAATGAGCTTTGGGTCATAGGTGATGGTTATTACTATTTTAATAACTACATGACCTCAGGCTCAAATCAAATATTTAGTCAAAAGATTATTTTACCCACTGAAGAGAAATATTTTAAAGCAGACTATATCTATACCATAACTTTTCTTGTAGAGACAAGCTCTCTTGAAAATGTCTCGCTTTGGGGCGAAACTCCTGAGGATTGGTTTTTGAATATATCATAAATTTGCTAGACAAAACTTTCTAAATTTATTAAAATGAAAAAAAGGAAAGAAAATGGAAACGCAAAAACCAAATGTTCCGCCAAAGGCTCCGCCACCAAGGCCACCCGTTAAAGCCCAACCGCAAAAGGTTGAGCCAAAGTCTGCAGAGCAGGCAAAGCCTGCTGTTTCGCAGGCCGCAGTGGCAGTAGCAAACAAAGGTCAAGAGAGCAAGCCCAAAGAGCCAAAAGCGACAAACACTTTGGCTGAAGATATGAAAGAGGTCAAGAGGAAGACAAACATCTTGAGACTTGTGACCTTTATTGTCGTCGCGCTTGCCATAGTTTTGTCTGTTCTCTTAGTCGTATATTTGGCGATTATAAACACGCCACACGATGAGATAGAGATTGTGCAAAGTGTTTTACCATTGCTAAAAAGTAGGCTTTAGTGCCTATTTTTTTATACAAGCTGTCTTGTGTGTTTGTCAATTACAAGGCTCGCGTCAAACAGTGGCGCAAGGTCAGTCTGCCGCTCTTGAAGCGCAAAGCCGTCTATGACTTTTCTGTCCATAAAGAGAGATTTTTCAAGGTCGCCAGAGTATGGAAGATAGGAAAAAAATTGCTTCATACCTACGCCACAAAAGAGTTTGAAGCCATATTCTTTTAAAAGCTCATGCTTTTTAGAAATTTTACCATTTTCTGCTATCACCCATTCGCCATAGGGGTAGACATATACGCTCGTCTGTCCAACAAGGCTTTCGACCTCATCTCTCCAAAGCCTAAGCTCCTCCTCAAACTGTTCGTCGCTTATCTCTTTCATGTGGTAGTGTCCGTATGAGTGGCTGGCAAACGTCCAGCCGTTATTTTTGAGCTTTTCTACCACTCGCTTTGCCTTTTCTAACTCCTCCTCTCTATTTACCTTGTTCTTGCCCTGTGTGCGATAACCTAAAATACCGTCATAGCCTGTGAGATTTATAGTGCCCTTGGCGCCGTTTAAGGAAAACCATGGGTGCTCTTTTACAAAGTTTTCTAAGATTGGTACAAATTCATTGTTGTAGCTTAAAAACTCCTTGCCCTCACGATATGTTATTGCACAAAGCTCGCCATTAGAGTCAATCCCAATTTTATCCACCATGCCTTTGCCAGCTTTCTTGTGGTCATACACCACATCGTCAAACGACATGATGAGAGGTTTTTTCCCTTTTGGCACTCTAATTTTCTTTTTAACAGCCTTGCCATCTTTGATTTCAAAGGCATCGTTTATATCCACAAGACAATAGTCGTTTTCTTCTAGCAGTGAAAGCATGCTAGAAAACTCAGTGTAAGTTATGCAGTCTCTAGCGTAGTGCGAACGCATATCATTGTTTCGGTCAAAAGCTAGGCCCGGATAGGCTATGAGGCAGTGGGTAAAGATGTGTTCGACCTTGTCTGTATAATAATATGCCTCCTCGGCAGATATAGGGCTTGTCACTAGAGAGACTGATAAAATAATAAATAGAAACAAAACAAATTTTTTCATATATTTATTTTTCTTCAATAAGTTTTCATTATTCGTCAAAACTAGAGATTTTTTACTGTCTTTTTTATGATATTGTAAAAGCGTGATAGTGTTTAAGGAAAGGCTGGAAGGCGAACTTCAAAAGATATTAAAGTCTGGCTTTTTATATAAAAAAGTGCTATTTTTATGCGACAAACATATCTCTTCTCGTTTTATTACCCAATTTACAAACGAATTTAATCTAGCTCGTAGTCCGTTTAAGCTTAAGTATTTTCTAGGTGAGGAGCATTTCTATGACGAGCTGGACTGCAACCTTGTGGTGTCGCTCGGTTCGGGCAAACAGACGGCCTTTGCAAGGCGTCTAGCTGAGAGGTATAAATTTCCATTATTTATTTTTCCAAGCGCGCCGACCTGTGACACATATTTCAGGGGTGAGGGTGAGGTAATAGTCGTGGAAGAAATTATTTCAGCTTGCCCAGCGAGCGCTTGCGAGCTCGGCTCTCTCTATCTGTCCCAGCATCTCTTGACTCTATATGAGGACAAAATAAAAAAATATCTCTTTGGCAAGGGCGAAGAGCGTCTTGAGCTTGAAAATATAGTTTACGCTTCTCTCAGTCTTGCGCCTAAGCTAGACCTAGCCTATGCCAAGCTCGAGCTTATGGATTTACTCTTCAAACTTTCAAAACTCAAAAAAAGCGAAATAAGCTTAAAACAAAATTTTGCTTATTCGTTAAAAGAAAATTATTTGTTTAATTTAAAATCAAACTTTAATAGTTATATAAATTTTTTTGAAAATAAAAAAATAGACGAAAATATTGTAGAAAAAATAAAAAATAGTGAAAATAATAAAATATTAAATGATTTTTTAAATAAAAACAGCTTAAAAAGAGAATTTTTCTTAAAATTAAATGCGGAGAAAAACAAACTTCTTACAAGCGCCAGATATTATTTGTCTCTTGTGGAAAACTTGGAGAGAGCTGTATTAGGTCAAGAAGAGGCTGTAAAAAAGAGCGTTTAAAAATACAAAATCAAGTCAAAAATCAAAAATGTGAAGCGATTTTTGATTTTTTTATTTCTTCTCTTTGTCGTATCCGTCTGTTCGTTTGGCGAAAGCTTTTTGCAGTCTGTCTTAAAGAAGGCAAGCAAAATTGAGGTCACTGCTCCTGCCTCGCTCTCTGCTGAAAGTTTTTATTACATAGAAGACATATCATCTCTCAAAAGTTATGAGGCATTAAAACTTGAGCTCTCGAGTGAGGAGGCTGAAGAAATATTGAATAAAGTCTCTGTCATAGAAAAGCAGAGCCTTGGCTCTAAGACCATAAGCTATGGCTTTGTAGAGGGGTATTACAAATATTATTACTTAAGTGGCAAAAAAGCCAATATTATGTTGGTTTTTGAAGAAAATAAGGCCACAGTTGGGCTTCCGCTTATTTTATCAGGATTTTAGTGTTTAAAATTTTAAAAATGGGGTAATACATAGACAAGGAGGTTCAAGATGAAAAAACACAAATTTGTACAGTTTATGAAAAAGTATGGCTATTATTGCCTAGCTGGAGTCTTAGTTTTGGCCATAGGGCTGACCTTGGCGTTTACTGCGGGACGCTCGACGGAAGAAACTTTAGATATTTCGTCCGCCAAAAACCCAGTTGTCAGCGTTTCAGGAGAAGCTGAGCCGCTCACTTTTACTCTTCCTATGGAAAATGCTGAGCTCGTAAACGCTTATGCTGGCGACGGAATGTACTGGAACAAGACTCTTGCTTGGTGGGAAGCTCACAATGGCGTAGACATAACTAGTGACAACTTAGATGTTATGGCAATAGCCGACGGCACAGTTGCAGAAATTGACACCGATATGTTCTACGGCACTGTTGTGACCATTGAGCATGCTGATGGGCTTACTAGCGTCTACGCATCTTTAGACGAAACTCTTTCTGTAAAGAAGGGTGACGCGGTGAAAAAGGGTACAGTCATCGGCAAAGCTGCGGTTACGATGGGGAACGAGGCTGAAGAAGGTGCCCATCTTCATCTCGAGATGTATGAAAATGGCGAGCATATAGACCCAGCAAACTATCTTGATTTTGAAAATAAATAAGAGTTTGTGCTACAAAAACGAAATTTTCGTTTGCTTTAGTAAGTTTTTTGTGATATATTCATAATATATATACTAAAGTGGAGGAAAATATGGTAGCTGATAAGGTTAAAGAGCTCATCGCTGCACAGCTCAACTGTCCAGTTGAAAAGGTCACTGATAGTTCTAGACTTATAGAAGATTTGGGGGCTGACTCACTTGATGTAGTTGAGATGCTTATGACTCTTGAAGAAGAATTTGGCATATCTATTCCAGATGAAGAAACTTCAAATATGAAAACTGTAGCTGAGATAGTTAAAGTTATTGAAACAAAGCAAAAATAAATAAGAATTATTCAAAACAAAACAAGGAGAAATCCTTGTTTTTCTTTACAATTTTTTGGGCTTAGTGTATAATTCTAGCATTATTGAGAGGAAACATATGCAAAATTTGAAAGAGAAATATCTAAAGTTTTTTGAAAGCAAAGGTCATAGGATTATAAAGTCAGCATCTGTCGTGCCAGAAAATGACCCGACCTGTCTTTTTAATACCGCGGGAATGCAGCCACTTGTGCCGTACTTACTTGGCGAAAAACACCCGCTTGGCAAAAGGCTGTGCGACGTGCAGAAGTGTTTTAGACTCACGGACTTTGACGGAATAGGCGACAAGACGCACCACACCTTTTTTGAAATGCTTGGAAACTGGAGCCTTGGCGACTATTTTAAGAAAGAGAGCATAAGTTGGAGCTTTGAGTTTTTGACAGAAGTGTTGAAACTTCCAAAAGAAAAGCTCGCCTTTACTGTATTTGAGGGAAACGAGTATGTGCCTGCAGACCAAGAGTCGTTTGAGCTCTGGAAAGCTTGCGGAGTCAGCGAGGATCGAATAGCCTACTTGCCTGCTGAAGACAACTGGTGGCCTAGCATGGAGCAGTTTGGGCCTTGCGGGGCGGACACTGAGATATTCTATTGGTCTGACGCCAGCTCTCCAGCGCCTAAAGTCTTTGACCCTAAAGACTCTAGATGGGTGGAGATTTGGAACAATGTCTTTATGCAGTTTAATCATCTGCCTAGCGGAGAATTTGTCGAGCTCAAACAAAAAAACGTCGACACAGGAATGGGAGTCGAGAGAACGACGGCAGTTCTAGCTGGCACAGACGACAACTATAAGACTGAAATTTGGCTACCTATTATAAAAGACATCGAAAGGCTTTCAGGGAAAAGCTATGAGGGCCACGAACGAGAGATGAGAATAGTAGCTGACCACATGAGAGCTGTCGTTATGATAGCTAGCGACGACGCTGGCATAAGGCCTTCAAACACAGACCAGGGCTACATTTTAAGAAGGCTCATAAGAAGGATAGTCAGGTTTGCAAAAAAGCTAGACATAGATGTGGCCAGCGCCTTTGAAGAGCCTATTATAGACACGATTGTCTCTCAGTTTAAAGACTATTATGAAGAGGTGGAGAGAAACAAGGGTGTCGTTAAAGAGGTCTTTGCTGAGGAGAAAAATAAGTTTAATAAATCGCTTGAAAACGGCCTAAAAGAGTTTGAAAAAGTCTTGGCTGGTTTTGATAGAAAAGAAGAGTTTTTGAGAAGAACTGATCCTAATGCCAAAGTCGAAAGAAAAATTACAGGTAAAACTGCCTTCAATCTATACGAGACTTTTGGCTTTCCTATCGAGATGACTGAGGAGCTCGCTAAAGAGCGGGGCTACGAAGTCGACCTTACGGACTTTGCTGAAAGGTTTAAGCATCATCAAGAGCTCTCAAAGCAGGGCAGTGACCAAAAGTTTAAGGGCGGGCTAGCTGATAGTAGCGAACAGAGCGCTAGACTGCATACAGCCACCCACCTCTTAGGAGCTGCGCTTAGAAAGTTTGTAAATGAGGATATAAGACAAAAAGGAAGCAATATTACGCCAGAGAGACTGAGGTTTGACTTTAACTGTGACCATAAGCTCAGTGGCGAGGAGCTAAAAGCCGTCGAAGACTATGTAAATGAAATTATCACTAAAAATCTTCCTGTGACTTATAGCGAGATGACGGTTGACGAAGCTAAAAAGGCTGGCGCTATTGGCGTCTTTGGAGACAGATATGGCGAGCTAGTTAAGGTCTATGAAGTAAAGGGGTATAGCAAAGAGATTTGTGGCGGGCCTCACGCCAAGACTACGGGCGAGCTACATCATTTTAAAATAGTCAAAGAGGAGAGCTCTTCAAGCGGAATTAGAAGAATTAAGGCCATCCTCGACTAAGGAGAACTATGGATTACAATTTTAAAGAGATAGAAAAAAAATGGCAAGACATTTGGGAGAAAGAGTGTAGGTTTGAGGTCAAAAACCACGAGCCAGGCAAGAAAAACTGTTATGTGCTCATAGAGTTTCCATATCCTAGCGGAAAGGGTCTGCACACAGGCCACGTGAGGTCATATTCAGCTCTCGATGCTGTGGCTAGAAAAAAGAGACTTGAGGGCTATAATGTGCTCTTTCCTATGGGCTGCGACTCTTTTGGCCTTGAGGCGGAAAGAACGGCCATTAAAGAGCACAAACTTCCTCAAGAGATAGTTGAACGAAACATTAAGGTGTTTAAAGAACAACTAAAAAAAGTTGGGCTCAGCATAGACTGGAGCAGAGAGATTTCGACCTGCGATCCTAGTTACTACAAGTGGACCCAGTGGCAGTTTATCCAGTTTTTCAAGCATGGTCTTGCTGAAAAGAAAGAGACGCTCATAAATTGGTGTCCAAACTGCGGAGTTTTGGCAAACGAAGAGGTCGAAGACGGAAAGTGTTGTCAGTGCCACGCTGAGACTGTTCAAAAGACCAAGGCTCAGTGGGTTTTAAAAATGACGAAATACGCTGACCGCCTAGCAGACGACCTTGTGCTCACGGACTATATGGAGCATATAAAAACTAGCCAAATAAACTGGATAGGCAGAAGCCAGGGCGAAGTCGTTAAGTTTAAGATAAGAGAGGGCGGAGAGTTTGAAATTTTCACCACTTGTATCGAGACGATCTATGGCATAACCTTTATGGTGCTTGCCCCAGAGCATGAACTTATAGAAAAACTTAAAGATAAAATCACAAACTACGACGAAGTCTTAAGATATATAAACGAAACTAAGAAAAAAAGTGAGTTTGAGCGAAGCGAGCTCTCAAAGGGCAAAGAGGGTGTTCAGCTCAAGGGTCTTATGGCCATAAACCCAGCAAACGGCAAGGAAGTCCCTATTTTCATCGGCGACTTTGTACTCGCAAGCTACGGCTCGGGCGCTGTAATGGCTGTTCCTAGTCACGACCAAAGAGACTATGACTTTGCTAAAGAGCATGGTCTTGAATATATTCAGGTCATCGACGGCGAGGGCTGCAGCAGTGACTGCGCCTATGAAAAGACAAGCTATTTAGGCAAGGGAGCAAAGCTCATAAATAGTCAGGAGTTTAGCGGACTTACTGTTGAAGAGGCCAAAGTTAAGATTGCTGAAAAACTTGAGAAGATGGGCGTAGCTCACAAACAGACAAACTTCAAAATGAGAGACTGGGTGTTCTCGCGTCAGCGCTATTGGGGCGAGCCTATCCCTATGGTCTACTGCGAGACGTGTGGCTGGGTTCCAGTCCCTGACGACCAGCTTCCTGTCGTGCTTCCAAATGTCGAGAGTTACGAGCCGACCAAAGACGGAGAGAGCCCGCTTTCAGCTATCCCAGAATTCGTCAACACGACTTGTCCGCACTGCGGTAAGCCGGCAAAGCGAGAGACCGACACAATGCCTGGCTGGGCAGGTTCAAGCTGGTATTTTATGCGCTATTGTGACCCGCGCAACGATAAGGAGTTTGCTTCTCAAGACGCCCTTAAGGCGTGGCTGCCTGTTGACATATATAATGGCGGGAACGAGCACACGACTCGTCACCTCCTCTACGCTAGATTTTGGAACAAATTCCTCTACGACATCGGCCTCAGCCCTGTGCTTGAGCCATTTAAGACGAGAATTAGCCAAGGAATTGTGCTTGGTTCAAACGGCGTAAAGATGAGCAAGAGCCTTGGAAATGTTGTAGACCCTAGAGAAGTCGCTGAGCAGTATGGCACAGATGCTCTTAGAGTATGGGAAGCCTTTATGGGTGACTATTTCCAAAGCGTTAACTGGAATGACGACGGCGCAAAATCATGCAATAAATTTTTAAATAGAGTCTACGATATGCAAGAGTTTTTAGTTGAGGGAGAAGAGTATTCTAAAGAGCTTTCATATCACATTCATTCAGCTATAAAAAAGGTTACGAGCGATATAGACAATGTAAAATTCAACACTGCCATCTCAGCTCTCATGATACTTGTGAATGAAATATATAAAGTAAAGAGGATAAATAAGGCAGAGTATAAGACGCTTCTTTTGCTATTAAATCCATTTGCTCCTCATATTACAGAAGAGATTTGGAGCGTGCAAAAATTTGAGCCTGCGCTCAAAAATGCGACTTGGCCAAAGTATGACGAAAGCAAGCTTGTTCAAGACAGCGTAGAAATTGCCGTCCAGATAAACAGCAAAATAGTGGGCAGAGTAGTCATTCCTACAAATATCTCAAATGAAGAAATAGAAAAGCTGGCCAAAGAGAGTTTGAGAGAAAAATTTGAAGGAAAAAATATTGTAAAAACTATAATAATTCCAAACAGGATAATAAATTTTATAGCAAAATAAGAAAAAATGCTTCAAAAATTATTTTTTGAAGCATTTTTTATTTATTCTGTCAACATTTCTTTAATATTTTCAAAACTATATATTTCTTCTTTTTCTACCTCAGCGAGCACTGCGACACAAATATTTTCTTTTTTTGAAAAAACTTTTTTTGCATACTCTATCGTATCTTCTGTCTTTATATTTTCAAATATTTTTTCAGCCTCTTTTTTAAACTTTTTCGTCAAACTTTTTTCGCCAAGATATATAAAATTATCTAAATTTTGACGACAGAGCGAAGAGGGGCTGAAAATATGTTCGTCTTTAATTATTTTTTGCTCTTTGATTAGTTTTTCAATTTCTTCTTGTGGCACTCCGTCAGCTTTAAGTTTTTTTATAAGGCCAGCGATGACGTCAATTATTTTGTTTATATTTAAACTCGTACACTCAAACCTGAAAGTGAAGTAGTGCATGGTGTCTGAAAAGCCAGCTTTAGCGACATACACGAGGCCCGCGTCTCGCAAGACTCCATAAAAGACGCCATATTCTTTGTTTAAATATCTTGTGAGCAAAAGCGAAATTTGTCTAGCCTTTAGGTCAAAATCTTCTATTTTCACTGAGATGGACACAATGGCTTTGGCCAGAGGCATCTTTTCCAAAATCATTTTGCCTGGCGGCAAAAAATCTAGGCTGGACTCAAATATTTTGTTTTTAGCGTTTGATTTTAAGTTTTGAAGCAAATATTTTTCTATGAGCTTTTTAGCTTTTCTATAGCCCATGTTTCCCACGATGGAGACGAAAAGGTTATCTCTTGTAAATTCTCGCTCTCTAAACTTTTTTAATTCTTTCTGGCTCAACTCGTCTATTTGTTTAGCGCTGCCCAAAACAAGAGTATTATCGACACTATTCCCCATGGCTCTAAGCTCCAGCGTATGAAAACGCCTATTGTCATTATCCAAAGCCCTAGCGAGTTCTTCCTTTATGACTTTCTTCTCTGTCTCTATATGCTCTGCCTTTAAAGCGCTGTTTAGAATGCTGTCGCTAGCCAGTTCAAAGCATGGCTCTATAAGTTTGTTGGCTCTTTTGAAGACGTAAGTTAAGACGTCATTTGAGGTATAGGCGTTGGAATAAGAGAAGACCTCTGTGGCCTCTCTTTTAAAGTCTTCATATTTTCTTTTCTTTGTGCCTTTGAAGAGCATGTGTTCTAAGAAGTGAGCCG
>CALVTI010000039.1 GCA_944361835.1 uncultured Clostridia bacterium | reverse complement strand
CGAGCTCCCAAGAGAGATTTCACTTTCAAGCGTAGAGGCTTTTGAGAAAGTTGAGCCTAAAAAGATAGACCTCAAATCTAGTGAAAGCGACCTCACAAATATGATGCTTGGAATGAAAAGTGTTCACCAAGAGAGTTTTAAAGAAGCTGTTTCCAAAGCAGAGATTAAGGGCGTAATCTTTAAAACGTATATACTAGCCGAAAAAGACGACTCTTTGTACATAATAGACCAACACGCTGCGCACGAAAGGAAGATTTATGAGGAGTATAAAGAAAGGCTCTTTAAAGGCGAAAATGTCTCTCAAGCTCTTCTTTCGCCGTACGGGTTTAGTGTAAATGCGTATGAGTTTGATTTTATTTCAAGTCACATTGACACCTTGCGAGAAATGGGGTTTGGAATAGAGGCGTTTGGAGATAAAATGTTTAGAGTGACAAGCGTACCATACATGCTGTCAGGCTACTCGCTTGAAAAGTTTTTCGAGTTTTTCATCTCAAATCTTGTTTCGTACGAAAAGAAGCCTATAGATTTTTTGAAAAGTGAAATTATGCAACAAGCCTGCAAAGCGGCAATAAAGAGTGGCCAACTACTATCTTCAAATGAGATAGATAAACTTATAAATGACCTTAGAGACAATGTTTTGCAGTGTCCGCATGGTAGACCTATAGTGATAGAAGTCACAAAAAACCAAATAGAGAAGTGGTTTAAAAGGATAGTTTGATGCAAGAAGTCGTTGTTATAACTGGGCCGACTGCTGTCGGCAAAAGTGCTCTAGGGGTCAGGCTTGCCAAAGAAATTGGTGGCGAGATAATCTCTTGCGACTCTATGCAAATTTATAAAGAACTAAATATTGGCTCGGGAAAGGTGACTGAAAGCGAGACCCAGGGAGTAGTCCATCATCTTCTTAATATTAGACATTTTAATGAAGAATATAGCGTAGCTGAGTTTTGCAATGACTGTAAAATCGTTTTAGCAGACATCTTTAGCCGAGGCAAGAGGCCAATTATAGTCGGAGGAACTGGCCTTTATCTAAAGGCTCTTATAAACGACTACGACTACGGCAATGCAAAGAAAGATAGTTTGTTTCGTCAAGGACTAGCTAAAGAGATAGAGGAGAAAGGCTCAAAGGCGCTTTGGGACAAGCTATATACTTTAGATGAGAAAAGAGCATTAGCTATAAGCCCAAACGACTCTAAAAGGATTATTCGCGCATTAGAAATCTTGAAAGAAGGTGCTCCTAAGTCTTTTAGCCCCAAGAGCCAGTATTCATTTAAAATTTTTGCTTTGACGCTTCCAAGAGATGTGCTCTATAAAAATATAAACTCAAGGGTAGATAAGATGTTTGAAGAAGGGCTTGAGGAAGAGGTTAGAGCTCTTTACGAAAAAGGTCTTAATGAGAGTATGCAGAGCGCAAAAGGCATAGGGTATAAAGAATTGCTAGAATATTTTGAAGGGAAACTTAGCTTTGAAGAGGCAAAAGATAAAATAAAACAGCACTCGAGAAATTATGCCAAAAGACAATTTACCTTTTTGAGAGGAATGGAAAACGTGATCTACATTGAGGCTGGAGAAGGAGCGCTAAAGCAAATTTTGGAGGAATTAAAATGGAAGAACTAAAATTTATAGAAGACTGCGAAAAGAGCCTTGAAAATATTTACAAGACATATGACAGAATAGCTCTTCACAATACAGAGAAGGTGATGAGAGCTCTACAAAAATATGACATTTCGACGAGACATTTTTCAGGCACAACGGGCTATGGTTACGGCGACGAGGGAAGGGATAAACTCGCAAAAGTCTACAGCTGTGTTTTTGGGACAGAAGAGGCTATAGTTTCGCCTCTCATAACCTGCGGTTCACATGCCCTCACTATAGCTCTCTTTGGCCTTTTAAGGCCAGGCGACCTCATGCTGTCAATAGCTGGAAAGCCATATGATACTCTAGACGAAGTTATTAGCCTGAAAGAAGGAAAGGGCAGCCTAGCAGACTTTGGTATAAAATTTGAACAGATAGAGCTTTTAGAAAATGGGGAGATAGATGAGGAAGAGGTTTTGAAACAAGTTTCTTTAAAAAAGCCAAAACTTGTTTACCTTCAAAGGTCTAGAGGCTACTCGATAAGAAAAGCTTTTAGCATAAATGTTATGGAGCCACTTTTTAAAAAAATAAAAGAGCTCAGTCCAAAGTCTTTTATAATGGTCGACAACTGTTATGGAGAGTTTGTAGAAGAGCGAGAACCGACAGAGGTGCTCTCTGACGTTATAGTAGGTTCACTAATAAAAAATCCAGGGGGAGGTCTGGCCCAAACGGGCGCATATATAGCAGGGACTAAAGAAGCTATTGAGCTCATAGGCGGACGCTTCACGAGCTCGTCTCTTGGGTTAGAAGTCGGTTCATATGAGCAGGGATATCGAAATTTTTATCAGGGGCTTTTTCTCGCTCCGCATGTCGTAAGTGGAGCTATCAAAGGGGCATATCTTATAGGTGAGGTTATGTCCAGGCTCGGCTATAATGTAATACCAAAATCTAATGAGCTTACCTATGACATAATAAAGTCTATAGAATTTAATACCAGCGACGAACTCATTAAATTTGTTCAGCTTATACAAAAAAACAGCCCGATTGACAGTTCGGCTGTTCCAGAACCTTGGGATATGCCAGGCTACACAGACCAAGTCATAATGGCAGCGGGCACGTTTGTTGGAGGAGCGTCTATAGAGCTTTCATGTGACAGCCCAATTAGGTCTCCATATTTTGCCTATCTTCAAGGCGGGCTTGTGTATGAACACTGTAAAATAGTCGCTATCGAACTCTACAAACTTTTTAAAAAAGCTTGATGACGGCAATAACTTTTCCTAATATCTCAACACTTGGGACAAAAATAGGGAAGTGAGAAGAATTTTGTGGTTGCAATCTGTAACCATTTTTTTCTCTATAAAACTTTTTGACAGTCGTTCCACTCTCTGTTCGAGCAACGACTATGTCTCCATCTTCGGCCGTGTTTTGGACTTTTGCGACAATGGTGTCTTTGTCGGCTATGCCAGCGTCTCTCATACTCTCGCCGACGACTTTTAACATAAAAAGGTCTTGTTCTGTGCCAAAGAACTCTTTAGAAATGCAATAGTTTGCTTCCATATTTTCTTCGGCTAAGATAGGCAGACCTCCAGCGATATGACCAAGGAGAGGCAGTTTGACAAGGTCAGCGTTTTTCTTCCAGCGCCCGGCGTTTGAGTCTGTGAGCTCAAGAGTACGCTTTTTGTTTGGGTCTCGACGAATGAGCTCTCGCTCTTCAAGCTTATCAATATAATACTTGATTGTGTTTATAGAACGAATATTGAGGTGCGCTTGGATTTCGCGGTAGGTGGGAGGATATCCGTTTTTGCCAATATATTGTTGTAAAAAAGTGAGCAGTTTGGCTATATTTACTTCACATTTTTTCATAAATTTCTCCTCAGTTTTGTTCAAATTTATCATAAAATGTGAGATTTGTCAAACATTTGTATTAAAAACGCACTTTAATTTTGTCCGCAACTGAGCGTCTCTTGTCTTCTGTTATGGCCGCATAATGTTTTCGAGTGGTGTTTACATCTCTATGCCCAAGAACGTCTGCGACAATGTAAATATCACCAGTCTCACGATATAGGTTTGTGCCATAAGTGCTTCTCAGTTTGTGAGGGGTAATTTTTTTGAGCGGCGTCACAACTCCAGCATATTTCTTAACGAGCTGTTCAACTGCTCTTACGCAGATGCGTTTGTTTTGTAAGGAGATAAAGAGAGCCTTTTCTTTTTCGTCTAGCTTTTTGTTGCTGTCTCTTACTAAAAGCCAAGCTTTTATTGCGTCTTCAACTTCTTGAGAGAAATATAGTATGGCCTGATTTCCACCTTTTCTTGTGACTTTAAAAGAGTGATTGTCAAAATCAAAGTCTTCGACATTTAGCCCTACGAGTTCGCTAACACGAATACCTGTCGCTAAAAAAAGTGTCAAAATTGCAACGTCTCGTTCTCTTGTGTGCTTGTTGTAGCCCTGTTGTTGTTTAGTTAGTCCCGAAGGGGACTCAGCTTGGTTTACAAGACGACTGACTTCGTCAACTTCTAGTCTTAAAATATCCTTTTCGTGCTGTTTTGGCATAGTTATTTTGCTAGCTACATTCGAAGATATTCTATCCTTATTAAAAAGATATTTAAAGAGGCTTCTAATGCTAGAAAGCTTTCGTGCCTTTCCACGCTCGTTGTTTTTATAGTTTTTGCCTTTATATGTGTAGAAGGATAGGTAGCTTAGGAAAGACGAAATGTCGTCAGCTGTGACTTTTTCTATGTGTGCAAGTGTCAAATCTTTCACGTCTATACTAAACTTAAATCTCGCAAGGAAGTCAAAAAATATTTTAAGATCCATGGCGTAGTTGAGACGAGATAGGGTGGAGGTGTAGTTTTCCATCTCAAGAAAATACTTATAGCAAAAATCTGGCAATTCTTCTAGGTATGCTGAGATATGTTTTATATTTCTATTGTCTCTGTCTACAAAATAGTTTTCACTCATATTTTTATTATAACTCATTTCATAAGCTTTGTAAAATGATTTAAGGGATAGAAAAAACAATATATTGTGTACTATGCATAAATAATACACAATAAATTGTAATAAAAAATTTTTAATTTATTTGCTTATTATAGGCACAGAGTGGTATAATTTAATAAATTAAGCTTTTGAGGAGAAAACATGATAGACATAAACTTAATAAGGACAAACCCAAATCTCGTAAAAGAAAACATTAAAAGAAAGTTTCAAGACCAAAAATTGAAGCTCGTAGATGAAGTACTAGAGCTTGACAAAAGACAAAGAGAGCTCAAGCAGGAAGGCGACGACCTTAGAGCTTTGAGGAACACTTTAAGTTCTAAGATAGGCGCTCTTATAAAAGAAGGCAAGAAGGACGAAGCGGAGAAAATAAAAGCTGAGGTCAAAGAAAACAACGTCAGGGCTTCTCAAATTGAGAAAGAGGAGGAAGAGCTTGGCGCAGAGATAAAAAAGCGAATGCTTGTCATTCCAAACATTATTGCGGGCGATGTTCCTATTGGCGAAGATGACTTTAAAAATGTGCAAGAAAACACATATTTAGAGGCCAAAGTCCCAGACTATGAAATACCATATCATGCCGATATAATAGAAGCTTTAAATGGTGCGGATTTCCACGCTGCAAGGCGCACTTCTGGCGCTGGTTTTTATTACCTAACTGGAGACATAGCTAGGCTTCACAGCGCTATCCTTTCTTACGCTCGAGATTTTATGATAGACAAAGGTTTTACTTATTGCATTCCACCGTTTATGATCCACAGTGATGTGGTTACTGGAGTTATGAGCTTTGATGAGATGCAAAACATGATGTACAAGATAGAGGGAGAAGACCTTTACCTAATAGGCACAAGTGAGCACTCAATGATAGGAAGATTTATGGACACCATAATTCCTGAGGACAAACTTCCTCTTACCTTGACCTCATACAGCCCTTGTTTTAGGAAAGAAATTGGCGCTCACGGAATAGAAGAGAGAGGACTTTATAGAGTTCATCAATTTGAAAAACAAGAGATGATAGTAATATGCAAGCCTGAAGACAGCGAAAGCTGGTATAAAAAAATGTGGAATTATTCAGTCGAGCTTTTCAAGTCTCTTGAAATACCTGTAAGAACTCTTGTTTGCTGCTCGGGAGATTTGGCTGATTTGAAATATAGAAGCTTAGATGTCGAAGCCTGGAGCCCAAGACAGAAAAAATATTTTGAGGTGTGCTCGTGCAGTAACCTTACAGATGCACAGGCGAGAAGGCTTAAGATAAGATATAAAGCTAGCGATGGGACAAACAAACTAGTTCATACGCTAAACAACACTGTTGTGGCCCCTCCAAGAATGCTTATCTCGTTCCTTGAAAACCATTACCAGAAAGATGGAAGTATAACCATTCCAAAGGTTCTTCAGCCATACATGGGCGGGAAGACTGAGATAAAAAAGGATAAAGAGTGAAATTATTTGACAAAGCCTTTATAGAAAGCTTTGCTCAGCCTGTCGATGAAAATGTTTTGAATGAAAGTGTAGGCGTGGTATGTGAACTGCTTGGACAGGCTGTTGAAAACATTTCAAAAAGCAAAGTGGCTGTTGCTAAATTTTACGAAATTTTGCCCGATGGTGAACTCGCCAGCGGTGCTATTTCTTCGACAAGCAGTTTGGACTTTTTGCTAGTATTAAATAGCCCTCAACTTATTTTAAACACCCAAAAGTTGGTCGACAATAAATTTAAGAGTTTTTGGATTAAGCTTAAAGCAGCTTGGAAGAGGGCAAACACTAGCCGAAGGCAGAAGAAAAAACTAAAAAAGAAGAAAGAAAAGCCTAGCCTAGAGCCGACAAAATATACTCTTTACAATTTTTCTAAAGATTTAGTTACTCAGCTGGCGATGAACCTCTCAAATCTCTCAATAGTCACAATGTCAAATATTGATATTACGATTGAAGGCGAGGACTTGCCGTTTGTTGTCAACGTTAAAGTTTTGATAAAAACCGAGAAAGGCTTTGGCTATTATGACTCAAACAAAAATAAGATAATTAGCTTTAACTATGGGCATAGAAATGAAAACATAAACAGTTCTGCGAAAGGTCTAGCTTTGACGAGAATTTATAACAATCTTTACTACAACCTCTACAAAGAGGCTCCAAGCCAAATCTTTATTGAGAGCCTCATATTTAACATGCCAGAAGGCATATTTGCTCCCGACGACATTTATGAAGTCTTTATAAAGTCAATAAATTATTTAAACAACACAAATCTCACACTATTTAAAAGTGTAATAGACAAAGACGTGAGTCTCTGGAAAGAGCCTTTAAATGGGATCGGCATAGGTTATGCTCGCCAATTTGTAGACAAGATTATAGCTTCACTATAAGGAGAAACATGAATAGCATCGCAATAGATGGCCCAGCAGGGTCGGGGAAGAGCACACTCACTAGAGGCCTTGCAAAAAAGCTAGGTTGGAATTTTTTGGACACAGGAGCTATCTATAGGACGATAGCCGAAGCTTGCAGGAAAGAGGGCGTTTCGCCTCAAGACGAGAGTAGCGTTACAAAGGTGGCTAGAAAGGCAAAAATAGAGCTCGGCTATAAAGGCGGGCTTCAACATATGTATTTAAATGGAGAGGATGTGAGCGGACAGATAAGGACAGAGGAGATAGACAACATCGTCCCTTTAATCTCTACCTACAAAGGCGTGAGAGATGTCGTGGTCAAGCTTCAAAGAGATTTTGCAAGCAGAGAAAATTTGGTGGTTGAGGGCAGAGACATAGGCTCGTTTGTGCTCAAGGACTCTAAAAACAAGTTTTATCTCACCGCTTCGCCAGAAGAAAGAGCTAAAAGAAGATATTTAGAAAGGATAAATAGGGGAGAACAAGCTGATTTTGACGCCATCTTAAAAGACATAAAAGAGCGAGACCACATGGATATGACAAGAAAAATAGCGCCTCTTGTGAAAGCAAAAGACGCCATTTTGATAGATACCTCAAATCTTACGTTAGAGGAAGCTATAGACCTCGTATATAGTAAAGTAAAACTCTAAAATCCGCCACCGTCTACTCCAATTATTTGCCCGGTGATAAACTCAGCTTCTTCGCTGGCTAAAAACAGGCAAATTGGAGCGATATCTTTCGGCGAACCTAATCTGCCAAGCGTGGTGGATTTTTTTATATCTTCTATCTCTTCTTGAGTTAAATTTGAGTTCATTTTAGTGTCAATAAAGCCTGGAGACACAGCGTTTACTCTTATGTTTGCAGAGCCATATTCGAGGGCAAGAGACTTTGTAAAGGCCTCTAAAGCTCCTTTTGTGGCAGAATATACCGCCTCGCATGAAGCGCCTTTTGAGAGCACTGATGAGATGTTTATAATGACCCCCTCTCTTTTTTCAATCATATGTGGCAAGACAGCTTTCGAAAGCATTATTGGGCCAAAGACATTTGTTTTGAAAATATCTTCGACCTCGGCCTCACTTGTATCTAGAACCATCTTATTTAAAGGCGCCCCAGCGCAGTTTATTAAAACATCTATATTGTTAAAAGTTTTAAGAGTAAACTCAACAAGAGCTTTTATGTCTTTTTCGCTCCTTAAATCTGCTTTAAAAGGTAAAACATTTTTGCCTTTGAGGCTAACAAGAAGCTTGTCAATTTGGTCTTTAGATTTGTTGTAACAAGCAACAACGCAATAGCCTCTGTTTGCAAAAACTTTAGTTATTTCGCTTCCTATTTCACCAGAAGCGCCGGTGACTATAATCACTTTGTTCTTCATAAATACAATATTATCACAAAACCGCCATCTTAAACAAGTTAAATTTCTTATTTTACTTGCGTTTTTCATCTGGATTATATATAATTTGCTCATGATATTTTATCTTGCGCTACTTGGGGCTGGCGAAATCGACGGTTGGACCATTTTTGCCTTTATCCTTGCATATTTTCTTGCTGTAATACTTGCTATGTCTGTTCATGAGTTTTCTCACGCATTTGTTGCTACAAAAATGGGTGATGACACGCCTAGGCTTCAGGGTAGGCTGACACTAAATCCTTTTGCTCACATAAGCGGACTTGGCATGCTCAGCTTTTTGCTTGTAGGCTTTGGCTGGGCCAAACCCATTGAAACAAATCCGCTAAAGTATAAAAACTATAGAAAGGGCATGGCTCTCGTTTCTATCGCCGGCGTGACGGCAAACCTCATCTTTGCCTTTATCCTAAGCGCAGGCTTTTTCTTCCTAAATTATTTTGGTGATCCAGCGCAAACAAATTTGTTTCTCATATTTTTAAATGATTTCTTCCTCTATGGTTTTCTCATAAATATTGCACTGCTTGTCTTCAATCTATTGCCTATATATCCTCTGGACGGCTTTAATTTTATAAGAAGTTTTACAAAGCCCGGCAATAAATTTGAACAATTTATGTATAGATATGGAAATATCATTTTAATTGTTGTGATTTTAAGTCCGCTTTATGATATACTTTATTCGACAGTATTTGTCTCTCTTCTAAACTGGTTTTGTATGTTTTGGGGGTTATTTGTATGAGTGAAGACTTGCTCTTGAAGACAGAAGAGCTCGCGTTTAAACTTGATAACTTCGAAGGTCCGCTGGACCTACTTTTGCATCTCATAAAAGAGGCAAAGATGGATATCGCCGACGTCAAACTCGCAGACATAACCGAACAATACCTTGAATATATGCAGGGCCTTGAAGAGCTAGATATGGAAAAGGCAAGCGAGTTCATTACAGTCGCCGCTACACTTTTAGAGATAAAATCAAAAGCCTTGCTTCCTAGAGAACCTGACCCTAGTGAACTAGATGAAATTGACCCAGAAACAGAGCTTAAGATGCGTCTTGAAGAATATAAGCTGTTTAAAGAAGCCGGACAAAATCTTCACAACATTGAGAATGTAAATAGGCTATATAAAGAGCCGGATAAAAACGTGGGAGCTCCAAGATTTGTTTTGAAAGACATGGTGCTTGACAAACTTTTAGACGCTTTTGTAGGTATTTTGGCGAGAGTAGATAAAAAAGTTGTTAGCGATGAGCCTAAGAAAATTCAAAAAGACAGATTTACCGTCGCTGAGAAGATTATTGCTATAAAAAATATAGTGAGAGAAAGACACAGAGTGCTCTTTCACGAACTGTTTGAGGAAGACCAAACTAAGAGCGAACTCATAAACATTTTTCTTGCTGTTTTGGAACTACTAAAGATACAGATTATAAAAATCATCCAACCTAAGCCTTTTGCTGAAATTGAAATATTTAGTAATGAGGAGAACTAAAGATGGACAAAAAGAAACTCAAAGAGATAATAAAAGCCACGCTTTTTGTAGCCGGAGAGGGGATAGAAAAGGGTGCGTTTGCTGACTCATTTGATATAAATTTGAAAGAGGTCGAGAAGGCCGTTGAGGAACTGAAAAAAGATTTTGAGGAAGACAGCGGTATCCAACTTGTGGAGTATAAGACAAAAATTCAGCTTTCCTCAAATCCAGACTACGCTGACCAGATTTCTTCAATCCTAAACCCTATAAGAGAAAAAGCTTTGACAAAGGCCGCACTTGAAACAGTGGCAATAATTGCGTACAAACAGCCTGTGACAAAACTCGATATAGAACAGATAAGAGGAGTAAACAGCGACTATGCCGTTCAAATTTTGATTGAGCATAAGCTTATTGAAGTAGTAGGCCGAAAAGATGCTGTCGGCAAGCCACTCCTCTTTGGCACAACAGACGAATTTTTAAAGAGGTTTGGGCTTAAAAATTTAGACGAACTTCCAAACTACGAAGCTCTTCTTGAGAGAATAGCCCTCATAAGGACGGAAGAAACTCCAGCCAGTGACAGCCTCTATAACGACTTTAAACTTCCTGAAGAAGAACCTGTTCCTGACTTTTTGCAAGACGAAGAAGATGTTCAGGCTATTTCAAGTGATGTTCAGGAAAGATTAAACAAACTTTTAGATGATGACAGCTCAAATAGAGATGCAATTTAAGGAGCCAGCATGGAATTTAACTTAGACGCAATAGACAAATCTTTTACAAAATATACTAGAGGAGAACTCTTAGAAGGCGTAGTAATTCAAAAGAGAGATGACGGAGTAATATTTAACATTGGGGGCAAGAGCGACGCCTTTATTCCTCGGGATGACTTTCAAAATTTTGACGCAGTCAAAATGGGGGATAGGTTTAAGGTCGTTATCACCAAAACCAGAAATGAAGAGGGTATGATAGAATGCTCAAAAAGTTTAGCTGACGACCTAATACTAGGCTCGCAAAAAGCCGAGAGTATAAAGCTTGGCTCGCGTTTTAGTTTTGTCGTTAGCGGGGTAAAAAATAACGGGCTTGTATCAAAACTTGGTCAATATGAAATATTTATTCCAGAAGACGAAATCTCTAGCAAATATGTTGGCAATTTGAAAAAATATATTTCGACGCAAAGAGAAGCTATAGCCACAGAAATAAACAGGGAGCAAAAATATATTATAGGCTCAATCAAAATGCTTGTAGACGAAGAGGAGAAGAGACTAGAAGATGCATTTTGGAAGAGTATATTTATAAACAAGATAGTCTCGGGCAAAGTAGTTAGAATAGTTCCGTTTGGGGCCTTTGTAAATGTCGATGGCGTGGATTGTCTATTACATTTGAGCGACTTGTCTTATGACAAAATTTCTTCAGCTGACGAAGTCGTTAAAGTCGGGGAGACATATCAGTTTAGAGTAGTGAAAGTAGACAAGGAAAACAAAAAAGTTTCTGTCGGGCTCAAACAGCTTCAAGATGACCCAAAAGTAAAGCGTATTAAGGAATTAAAGCTCGGTGAGACATATGACGGCACTGTGGTCAAAATTTTGCCTTTTGGGGCCATTATTAGGCTCGAAAACGGGGCAGAAGGGCTTCTGCATGTCAGTGACGCTTCAAATTTGCCAGGCAAACGGATTTATGAGCTTGTCAAGCTTGACGAAAGCGTTAGAGTTGTAGTAAAATCATTAGACGTAGAGGAGAGGAAAGTGAGTTTTAAACTCGCTTAGCCTCTCGGCTTGCTCGTGTGGCTCAGTTGGTAGAGCAGTTGATTCGTAATCAACAGGTCATGGGTTCGAGTCCCATCACGAGCTCCAATTTTTTTATATTCAGTGAGAAGAAGGGAAGAATGGAAAAACAAATAGAGTTGAAAGAAATAACAAAACAAGAAGTAGATTTTGCTCAGTGGTATACTGACGTTTGTTTAAAGGCTGAGCTTATAGCTTATTCTAGTGTAAAAGGCTGTATGATTATAAGACCTTACGGGTATGCAATATGGGAAAATATCCAAAACATCTTGGATAAAGAATTTAAAAAGACAGGGCATGAGAATGTATATATGCCACTTTTTATCCCAGAAAGTCTTTTGCAGAAAGAAAAGGACCATGTCGAGGGCTTTGCGCCAGAAGTTGCGTGGGTAACACATGGCGGGACAAACGAGCTAGAAGAAAGACTTTGCGTAAGGCCTACCAGCGAAACGCTTTTTTGTGAGCACTATGCAAACATTGTTAGGTCATATAAAGATTTGCCAAAGCTCTATAATCAGTGGTGTAGTGTTGTGCGCTGGGAGAAAACTACGAGGCCTTTTCTTAGAAGTAGGGAGTTTTTGTGGCAGGAGGGGCATACTGTTCATGCTACAGCAGAAGAAGCAAAAGCTGAGACGCTACAAATGCTCAACATCTATGCTGATTTTGCAGAGAACTGCTTAGCCATACCTGTAATAAAAGGGCAGAAGACTGATAAAGAAAAATTTGCTGGTGCCGAGTCGACATACACTTTTGAAAGCATGATGCACAATGGCGTAGCTCTTCAAACAGGCACTTCACACTATTTTGGAAACAACTTTTCAAAAGCCTTTGAGATGCAATTTTTAAACAAAGAAAACAAACTCGAATATATGTATCAAACTTCTTGGGGGGTGAGCACAAGACTCATAGGAGCAATAATCATGTGCCACGGAGACGACAAAGGCCTTGTTTTGCCTCCAAATATCGCTCCTATAAAGGCAATAATCATACCAATAGGCAAAGACGAAGCAGTTTTTGAAAAAGCCAACGAAATTTTATCAAACCTAAACGCTCAAGGCGTAACTACAAAAATTGACCTAAGCGAAAAATCACCTGGATACAAGTTTGCTGAAGCCGAGGTTAGGGGAATCCCACTTAGGGTTGAAATAGGTCCTAGAGATTTGGCAAACAATGTAGTCACAGTTGTAAGAAGAGATACAGGAGTAAAAACTCAAGTAGAAATCGAAAAGCTTTTAGATTATGTTTTAGCCGAGCTAAAAAATATGCAAAAGGATATGTTTGATAGGGCGTTAGAAAGAAGAAACGGCATGATATATGTGGCTAAGGACTATCAAGAGTTCAAAAACTTGGCTGACACCAAACCAGGGTTTATAAAAACCATGTGGTGCGGAGATAGGGCATGTGAGGAAAAAATAAAAGAAGAGATAGGAGTCTCTTCCAGATGTATTCCGTTCCAGCAAGAAAACCTTGGAGATAAATGTATTTGTTGTGGCAAAAAAGCAAAACATATGGTAATCTGGGGAAAACAATACTAAAGAATTCGCTCTGAGACCGAAACAGCTCTCAGGGCTTTTTTATTTTTAATTATATAAAACTATTAAATATGTTTATGGCAAAACAAAAAGCGTTTTTAGATAGAAGCAAAAGCAGGGAATAAGGGTTGAAATTTATAAAAACTGAGCCAACTTAAACCCTCGCAAACTCTTCGCAAAATGCAACTTTTGCGAAGAGTTTAGCAAAATTAAAAGAAAAAGGAGCGTCGCAGTTCTATTATTTCTATTTCAAATTTACTTTGAGCGCCGAAGAATGTTTTTAACAATATACTAATTCTTTTTATAATTTATTGTAATATTACTCATTTCTAAATCGCTCTCAGAGCCAAAACTGTTTTTTTGGGTGACCTCTCCTTCATTGGAATTATTCTTTATTTTAAGTATTCTTAATTTTTTGTTGCTTTTTAATAGTATGCATGGGCTGAGATGAACAGCTCTCAAAGTAACAAGTAATATCTTTTTTTAACTGAGCTCTTCATCGCTTAGTCTCATATATATTTTAAACAGTTATGAAATTATAACTATTTAGGGATAAAGTATAGTTTGCTATGCAAGATAAAATGTAATATTACTTTGTTGTTTTATAAGTACTATGCAAAACATAACACTTTTAATTGACAAAGGTTTTTTAAAGATTTATACTTTATAATGAATTGTTTGGCTTTTTAGATGGGACTTCAGTTTTTGGGGAGTTGTATGGAAAAGGAAATTCCTAGAGGTCAGTTGTCTACAGTTATACTCTCTACCCTCACCGGCGGAGATAAGTACGGCTATGAGATTATAAAAGAGATTGAAGAGCGCACAAATGGCGCTCTTAAAATAAAACAGCCTAGCTTATATAGTAGCTTAAACAGAATGGAAACTCAAGGGCTCATATCTTCCTATTGGAGAGACAGCGACATAGGTGGCAAACGACACTACTATAGACTTACTGACTTTGGTAGAAAACAAGTCGATGAATGGCAAAATGACCTTATAAAATCTCAAACTACGGTCAACAAACTCTTTTCTTCTCAGGAAGAAGGCGCTTCATATTTAGAAAAGCCACCTGAGACACTCAAAGAGCAAGTTGAGGATAAGGAAGAAGAAAAGCCTGTTGAGGCGATGAGGGAAATACTTTCCTCTCCTCCAGAGCACTATGATGTAACTAATGAATTAAACGCTCTTAGATCAGGAAAGAGTTTTGCTGAGATGCAAAAGGAAATTGCTGAGAAAAAGCTTAGAGAAGAACCTTTAGAGTTTTTAGAGCAAAAGGAAGAGCATCTTCAAAAAGAAGATAATGATTTACCTCCTAAAGAAGTTGAAAGCAGTGAGAATTTAAACCTCACCTCTTCCCCACCTACATATATAGAAAACCCACCTTTAGAGGAAAAGCCTCAGCTCGAGCCTGAGCCTGAAGAGGAAAAAGACGAAGGCATATTTATTACGGAAAAGCCTGACCCAGAAGATTTGCCAAAGGTAAGGCGTATAGAGCCAGCTTCATTTGTCATTTCGAGTGACAATAAGCTCCTTAGGCCCACCTCACCTGAAGCCACCTACAATGAGCTAGTAAATGACCTTTACAGTCGTGGCAAGAAGAGCGAGGAAGACGACCTAAACTACAACTCGTACTACACTCTTTCGAACCACTACAAAAATTTGAATATCAGGTTTTGTGAGTACAAGAAATCAAAGGAAAAGGTCGAGCTTTTTAAAGACAATATTCTTATAAATAAATATAACCTTATAAGGAGTTCGGCTTTTGCAGGCCTAATGCTCCTTGAAATTTGGATGCTTTACCTAATATTTTCGCTCTCTGGCCTTAACCCACAAATGCTCTTTCTATATATTGGCGCATCACTTCTTGTAATCGCTTGGCCACTTTCGAGCCTGTTTATTTACCTTCAAAACAAAGATAAGCAAATGCAGGTTAAGAAATATAGCAGAAGTCAAATGATTTTTAATGCAGTGGCTTTTGTAATAGCTGGACTTTTACTACTTTCAATAAACTTATTGTTTGGAGTAGATAACTATAGAATGCAATACTTTTGCTCAACTTTCATTATGCCACTCATTCTTCTAACAAACATAGTGCTCATGCCTTTCGTTTCAAACTTTCTCATGAAAAAACTGCAAAATTAAAAAGACATTTCAAACGAAATGTCTTTTTGTATATTTATCTATTTAGCTACGGCTGTGAAGCGAGATTCGCGAATGACATTGACTTTGATTTGGCCTGGATATTCCATCTCGTCCTCAATCTTTTTAGCTATGTCATTTGCAAGGAAAACTGCTGTTTCATCAGTAATTTCAGTAGGCTTTACCATTATCCTAACTTCCCTACCTGCTTGGATAGCAAAAGCTTTCTCAACGCCTTTAAATGAAGTAGAAATTTCCTCAAGTTTTTCAAGCCTCTTCACATAGTTTTCAAGAGACTCTCTTCTAGCGCCCGGCCTTGAGCTAGAGATAGCGTCTGCCACCTGAACCAGAACGGCCTCTACGCTGTTAAATTCTACATTAAAGTGATGAGCTTCAATACAGTGAATAACTGCTGGGCTCTCTTTATATTTCTTTGCTAGATCAACGCCAATCGAGACGTGAGTCCCCTCAACCTCATGGTCAAGCGCCTTTCCTATATCATGGAGTAGACCTCCACGTTTAGCCACTTTGACATCGGCGCCAATTTCGCCGGCAAGCAGTCCAGCTATATATGAAGTCTCAAGCGAATGTTTCAAACAGTTTTGGCCATAGCTTGTCCTAAACTTAAGTCTGCCCAAAATCTTTACAAGCTCTGGATGCAAGCCATATACTTCAGCTTCCTCAATCGCCTGCTCACCTGCTTGTTTGATAGAATTTTCGACATCTCTTGTCACCTTTTCGACTATCTCTTCTATCCTCGTAGGATGAATTCTGCCGTCAAGTATGAGCTTTTCAAGCGAGAGACGAGCTATCTCTCTTCTTATAGGGTCAAAGCTCGAGAGAGTGATAGCTTCTGGCGTATCATCCACGATGAGGTCTACGCCCGTGGCCGCTTCTATAGCCCTTATGTTTCGGCCCTCTCTTCCAATAATTCTGCCCTTCATGTCATCATTTGGTATAGATACGACAGAAACTGTAGTTTCGCTGGTGACGTCTGTCGCACATTTTTGAATGGCGAGACTGACGATATTTTTTGCTATCTTCTGCCCTTCTTCTCTAGCCTCTTCCTCAATCTTCTTAACTGTCTTAGCAGCCGAAATTTTGGCTTCGTCTGTAAGAGAATTTATGAGGATTTGTTTTGCTTCATCTTTTTTGAGTCCAGAAACTTTTTCAAGTTCTGTAAGCATTTGATCTTTGACTGAAGTCTGTTCTTCAATAACCTTGTCGAGTTTTTGTTGTTTTTTGTTTAAATCTTCTTTTGCCTGTTCTAGTGTTTCGCTCTTTTTATCTAAAGCAAGTTCTTTTTTGTCAATAAATTCTTCTCTTTGAATAAGTCTATCTTCTTGTCTTTGTAGTTCGTTTTTCTTTTCTTTAACCTCATTATCGAAATCAGCTCTAAGCTTGGTGATTTCTTGTTTGGCTTCCAAACTTGCTTCTTTTTTTACCGTTTTAGCCTCTTGGTATGCCTCTTCCAAAATCTTTACAGCTGCGGCTTTGTTTTTATTGACCTTTTTGCTAGCAAAAAGCGTCTCAAGCCACACGCCCACTACGCCACCTATTATAAGCGCAGCAAGTCCTACTAAAACGGGAACAATAACTGGAACATTAGCAAGCATGCTTATGTTCATAATCTTCCCCTTTTAAAATTTTATTAAACTTATTTACAAAAGAGCTTTGCTGCTCAAAAAATTTATTTTAAGCGAATAGCTCGCTCCTCATAGATAAATTTACACTCTTAGTGTAGTTTAAAAATTTTTTATTGTCAACTCAAAATAAAAACTTTTGAAAAATTTTAAAAAGGCTCGAAGATTACTTGATAAACTTATTTGGTATTTTGATTATGCATAATACACTATATAGTGTTATTGGGTTATAATTCTATAACCTCTTCGTCTTGAATGGCTTGAGATATGAGAAAATCTAAATTTAGAGCCTCTTCTTCCTTTTCCGCCTTCTCTACAGTAGGTTTTATGACAGGATTTTTAGGTAAAAATACAGTACAACAGTCTTCATACGGCAAGATTGAGGTCTCATAAGTGCCTATCTTTTGGGCAATGTCCATGATCTCCTGTTTGTCCATTGCGATGAGCGGTCTAAAGACTGGAAGCTTTTCCATGACGCTGTTTGTAACCGTTATACTCTCCATGGTTTGACTAGCCACCTG
>CALVTI010000038.1 GCA_944361835.1 uncultured Clostridia bacterium | reverse complement strand
CACCCCCGCGCCAAATACTATCAGTGACACAGCCGCCACAGCTATAACTATGCTCGACACGACTATTCTGCCGACGTGCTTTGTGTGTTTGTCAAACGACAAAAACACAATGGAAATAACCGAAAGCCCAACAGCAAGCCCCATAAAGAGAAAAATGTTTTGCATAAAGAACGAAGCAATTTTGCCCGTAAAGTCGCCTGTGCTCAAAATTTTGTCCCAAAATTCTGGCGCGATGATGAAGATTGTTCCCAGCGTAATTATTGTTACGCATATACCAATCAGCATTACAAGCACTGTAGTGACAAATGACATAATCCCAAAGAGCGTAACAATGACCATGACTATAGCCATATTTGAAAAAATCTTGCCAAGCCTGACCCCAAAGTTCTCTAGTTCTGCCCTTGGGGTCAAAAATGTCTTTTGAGGATCCATATCCCCTCCCTACAAAAATATATATGTTTTTATTATACCTTTTCTTAAGATTTAAAGTCAAATAAATTAGGGAGAGAAAAATATGAAAAAAATTGAAAAACAAAATTTAATAAAAAATATTGACAAAAAATATTTTCCAAAATATACTAAAAGTAGAGAAAGCGAAAATTTAAATAAAAGGAGGTGACCAAACATGGGAACTAGCATCATTCAATTTCTCAAAAATATTTGTGAGGTCACCGAAAATTTTTAAGTTTTGGCTACTTGATTTTTTCTTATCCAAAGGCCTCACATAAAGTTATGGAGGTTTTTTTATGCGAAAAAATAAGCACAAGGTTGGGCTTAAGTCTTATCTTAAGCGCAACAAGCTTGGCGTGGCGCTATATATTCTTGCCTACGCCTTGGCCACTGTATGTAGCGTTTTTATAACTATTCTTCTAGCCACCGCTATAGAACAAGTGACGCTCGGCCAATATACCGATGCCATAGCTAGCCTTTGCATAGTATTGGGGCTAGCCTGCACCAAAAGATTTTTCTGGTATATGTCTGGCCTAGTCTATCAAAAGTATGCAAATAAAATTATGGCAGAACTCAATCTTGATTTAGCCAAACAAGCCTTTAAGCTCAATTCAAAAACTTATGCCGATCATGATACAGGAACGTTTGTTCAAAGAATTGTAAACGACCCAGAGAGAGTTGTGACAAACTTGTCTGATATAATAGACGTTTTCTTTGACATATTCTCCTCTTTTATCATCGTCATATACATAGCTACAATAAACATATATCTTGGGCTTACAATTTTGGCTTTAGTCGCTGTAGCTCTTATCATTGAGTTTAAGAGAAAGACAATAAGACGCAAAAATAAGTGGATAGTCAGGAAAAAGAGTGATCATATAAACTCTTTGACAACGGAAATTGTGAGGAGTGAAAAAGACATAAAAGCATTAGGGCTAGAGGAAAAACTTGGCGAAATTTCAAACAGAGCTTACAGCGAATATCAAAAAGTCAGTTACAAAGCTGAACTCGTCGACATGAATTTTTACTCATCTAGAAATCTATTAATAGAGCTAGGCACATTGGCTGTTCTAATCTTAGGAATATATTACATTGACCTTGGGCTCTTAACCCTAGCCTCTTTTATGATCGTCTACTCCAACAATGACTCGCTCTATCAGTTTGTTTGGGGAGTAGGCATGATTGCAAACGCCTGGACAGACACAAAGGTTTGCACAGACAGAATGTTTGCCTTATTTGATGATGAGGAGTTTGTATGTGAGCGCTTCGGGGCCAAACATGTTGATAATGTGAAAGGCAAAATTGAGTTTAAAAGAGTTTCTTTTACATACCGCGAATACGAAACTGAGACGCCCGAAGTGCCAAGCAAGCAAAAGCCCATTAGAAAGCTGGTTGGGGAAAATAAAATTTTTAATAATCTCTCTTTCAAAATCAAGCCCAACACGACTGTTGCTTTTGTCGGAAAAAGCGGAAGTGGCAAATCCACAATTTTAAATTTGATGAGCAAGATGTATGAAGTCGACAGCGGAGAAGTTTTAATAGACGGAATAAATATAAACGACTTTGACAAACCCTCTTTAAAAAACGCCGTCAGCCTTGTAAATCAATTTCCTTACATCTTTGACATGACGATTAGGGAAAATCTATTGCTTGCAAAGGGCGACGCTACTGAAGAAGAAATGTTTGAAGCATTAAGACAGGCTTCACTTAAAGACTTTGTAGAATCACTCCCAAAGGGCCTTGACACAAAAGTTGGAGAAAGCGGAATAAAACTCTCTGGCGGACAGAAACAGCGTCTCGCCATTGTAAGGGCCTTTCTTCGAAATTCACCAATCATTATCTTCGATGAAAGCACGAGTTCATTGGACAATTTTGCCCAAGAAGAAGTCAAGCGATCTATTGATTCGCTAAAAGGCAAAAGTACAATTGTCATTGTCGCACACAGACTTTCGACTATAAAAAATGTTGATCAAATTTTCTTTTTGGAAAATGGAAAGATAGAGGCCATTGGCACGTTTGACGAACTTTTTGAAACCAATGTCAAGTTTAAAAATATGTTTTATGCTGAAAACATAAACTAACAACAAAAAACATGTTAGCTCACCTAACATGTTTTTTTATCTAAATTAGCTATTAAAAATATCTTTGTTGGTTAAATTGTTTGGGTAGCGACTTTCTACTATTCCGCCTTTTGAATAAAACCCACCAAGCGTACAGCCATGAAGCAAAACAGCACCCCAACCATTTTGGGCTGGATATTTTACCCTCTTGCCTTCTAAATATAGTCCTAATTGAACATCATCGATTTCAAAATTAATTTGGTTGTTTAGCCTATTCCCATAGGCCATAAAAAAGGCATGGTCAGGGATAAGCTCTCCTCCTTCAATTTCACCAAGTTTTACACCATAACTTATCACACTGCTTTTTAATGACAATTTAGCTTTTGGCAGTAGCCACACCTTGTTTCCTTTTACAAATATCCTTTCCTTTTCTATATCAAACCCAACTGAAGCTAAGAAAGAAGTGACTTCGTTTGGAACAGCAGTCTCTTTTTCTAATAAATTGCAATACTCATCACCATCTTTTTCAGTCTTTTTTAAAATTGCAACAAACTGACCTTCCCCCTTGGCTAGATGTGGATAAAATCTCCTCATTTTGCTGAAATCTGATTCATCGTTAAGGCTTACCCCTCCTACTGTAATGTCTCTAACATCTTTTTTAGCCTCGACTAGTTCGAAACCTACATTTGATTTTAAAAACTCATAAACCATTTGCTCGTTTTCTTCCGTAGAGAAAGTGCAGGTAGAGTACACCAGCACACCACCTTTTTTTAAGGTCTTGGAGGCATTTGAAAGTAAGTCTTTTTGAATTTCTGCGCATCGCTTTATATTCTTTGGAGACCATGTGGCAATAAAGTTTGGATTTTTCCTAAGCATGCCTTCTCCAGAACAAGTCGCATCAATTAAAACCATGTCGAAGTAGTTAGAGAAATTTTTACAGAGCGTTTTGCTATCACTAGAGGTGATTATGACATTGTCAAGCCCAAGCCTCTCAATATTAAACTTTAACGCCCTACACCTATCAAACTTTATATCATTTGCAATAACAAAGCCCTCGCCAGCAAGCGCGTTGGAGATTTGGCTAGTCTTTCCTCCTGGAGCAGCGCACAGGTCCAAAACTTTCCAGCTCGGTTTTATCTCTACAGAATTTACAGGAATCATCGCTGAGGGTTCTTGCATATAAAACATTCCAGCTTGATGATAAGGCTCGCCACCCATTTGGGTTTTGTCATCATCTAAAACAAATCCATCATTATTATACAAAACTTTTTCTAGATAATAGGGTGAAATTTTTAAAAATTCGCTAACTGGAATTTTTTTAGTATTGACCCTTAAGCCTCTCACATTTTTCTCATTTAGAACACAATTTTCAAAAGAGCTATACTCCTCTTTCAAAATCTTTAACATTCTATCTTTAAAACCTTCTGGGAATTTCATTTCTTCTCCTTTTTCTTTACACATCTATTCTTTTGTTCTTCTTACTGCTTGGCCAATTACAATCTTTTTGAGCCTCACAATGAAAACAATTCCTAGATTTTTTATCAGCTAAATAAATTAAACTATTAAATGTGTTACCCCTGCTCATCTTTTGATGATTCTCTACGGCATTTTCTATAATACTTATTTCCCAATCTAAAAATCCACTTTCTTTTAAGATGGGCTTGGCTATTCTCATGCTAGCTTCGCTATGCCTCCGTCCTCCATTGTACTGTTCAAAGCGTCCAATATCATGGACGAGCGCTACGGCGTATATAAGCTCTTTAGGGAAACCCATATTTCTCTCTAAATTTATAATATAAGCTATACGAGCAACATCTAAACTATGATTTAGTCCATGCTTACAATATACGCGACTAGTCTCATATTTTTCAATTTCATTTAAAATGTGGATAAAAGTTGGATTCTTAATTAATTTATTTATTCTTCTCAAATAATTCTCCTACATATAGAGCCCCTTAGATGTCATTGCCCTACCCGCAGTTAAGATTGAAACTGCCTTTATGAATTAAAGTCTTATCACTCAAAATCTCTTCAAGTTTATCAACAAGATTCGCATTGTACTTGCCGTACGCAGCTAATCCTGTTACTTTCCCCTCTCCTTCAAGAGGTTTAAATCCCAAAGCTGCAGTCACCAGCAAATAGTCACTTGCAATAGATATATCTGGCAAGCGTAAAAGAGGTTTTATTTCCCCATCTATTCCTTCATTGAGGGCTGACAAAAATTTTATTCATTTATTCCCCCTGTTATATATAATTTACAAAATTTTTAAAAATCTGTCAAATAAATAATACTCCTAATGCATGTAATGAAAAAGACCAGCTAGGCTGGTCGGTTTTGTTTTTCACTCACTTTTTTCCTCTTTTTTAATTAGCGTGCAGAGCGCAACTATTACAAATGGAACAATGACTGCCTGAAGCACAAGCCCCAAAAGGCCAGTTTGGATTTGAGACCAAACGACGCCTGCTGTTAGGCCACTAACGCTCTGGAATATGGCGCTGAGCCCCAAGAAACTCAGTCTGCCACCAAGCTGAGCAAGTAGCACGGCTGGGAAAGCCATCCATTGACTTGGAGCTGACTCCAAGTTAAGCGATTTTAAAGCAATTTTGAAAAATTTTTAAATTTGATAGAGGGGCAAAGTGTTGAAAAATTTTGATAAGTTTGGTATACTCTTTTTAGGCGAGATGTAGCGCAGTTTGGTAGCGCGCGCGGTTCGGGACCGTGAGGCCGTGGGTTCAAGTCCCGCCATCTCGACCAAATTTTGGAAGTGGATATGAAAACTTACACAAGAGCTCTTGTCGATGAAACTTGCAAAAAGCTATACAAACGAAGCGTAAGCGCGCATGTAGAATTTATTAAAAAGGAAAATAAATAAAAAGGGCTGAAAAATCAGTCCTTTTTTATTTTTTAATTTATTTTTAATTAAATATCTTTTAATTTTTCTCTTATTTCTTCCACGCTGAGCCAAGAATTATTATTTATTGTCGAATAATTTATTTCATTTAATAATTTGGCATTATTAAATAATTTTCCTTTCTTTAAATATTTATTTGTCTCTAAAAAATAATTTTCTTTTTCGTAAATATCTTGATTTTTATTTAATATTTCTTCATTTATTCTCTCGCCTTTTCTAAGCCCTGTGATTTTTATCATGGCTTCTGGACTGAGCGCATGAGCAAGGTCTTTTATATAAAAGGAAGGCATTTTAGGAACAAGTATTTCTCCGCCCTCCATGTCTTTTAAGAGCTCGTCAAGATAAAAGTTTATGTCTTTTGTCGTAAGCCAAAAGCGAGCCATCTTGGCGTCTGTAACAGGCAGAGCTTTTGCTCCGCTATTTAAGAGCTTTTTAAAATATGGTATAACCGAGCCACTGCTCCCTGAGACATTGCCACACCTAAGGACAGAAAATTTTGTCGAGCCAAACTTATTTGCGTCGAGCACAAGCTTTTCGCCAAGAAGCTTTGTCGCTCCATAGGTCGAGGACGGACACACGGCTTTGTCAGTGGATAAAAACACGCACTTTTTCACGCCGCACTCTAGACACGAAGAGATTACATTC
>CALVTI010000037.1 GCA_944361835.1 uncultured Clostridia bacterium | reverse complement strand
CTCATGCAAATGCGGTGATCATTAGTGAAGAAGTCGCCAGAGAAGATCTGGCCATTATTTTAGACCACCTCATTAGGACGCCAGACATAACAAACGATACCTCTCTTCTCATAACAAACAATTCTGCCAAGGAAATAATTGAGATCTCTAATCAGCAAAATATCTCAGGGCTAAATATAGATAGGATAATAGACTACAATGAGGCCTATCTCTACAACTTTGGGACAAACATAGAAAACTTCTATCAAGGTTACTTTACACCAGCAAAATGCTCGCTTGTGGGATATATTGAGACCGAGCTGAGTGAAGAGGGTGTTTCAAACCAGGCAGGTGGGCAAGGCGGGGGCTCTGGAGGACAACAAGGAGCAGAGCCTTCGGCTGAAGAGGGCTCAGCTGGGGGAGACGAGAGTGGCTCAGGGAGTTCGCAACAAGGCAAAAAGATGTCCATCATAAACGAGGGTAAAATAGCCGTTTTTAAAGAGGGCAAGCTCATCACTATTTGGACTCCACAACAACTCAGGGGAATAAACTGGATAAACAATAACTCAAACGAGGGCAATCTCAAAATTGAGAATGTGACGGACGAATATTTTACCGACGCAACGCTGACTTTTGACATTTTTGGAAAGCGCACGAGCAAAAAGGCAGACATTAGAGACAACCTTTTTAATATCTTCTATGACATAAATATTACGCTCAGCCTCTCAGAGGTTAGGCAAGACAGTGAGGTCAAAAAGATTTTGGAGAGCCATGTAAACTATCTTTCCAGCGAGGTCAAGGATAAGGTGGCATTTAAAATCAAAGAAGATTTCATGTCTACTTTTAAAAGCATGAAAGATAACAAAACCGACCTTTTGCTCGTCTATCAAACATTTATGAACAAAGATAGAAAAAAATTTGAGAGCTTTTTGAATATGCTCCCAGAAAAAGATGAATATTTAGATTATGTCAATATTTATATTAGAGTAAACACAGAGCTTAGGGCTTGAGCCTCAGGTCTCGGTTTTCAAATTTTAAAAGCAAATTTTGGTTTTTGTTTATAAGCCTTGAGAAGACTCTTTCGCCATACCTGTCTTTTAGCTCCTCTGGTGTGAGGTTCGTCGAGATGATTGTGCTGAGGCCAGAGGTGAGGCGCTCGTTTAGAGTGAGATAGAGATACTCTTCAGTCACATTTCTTAGCATAGGCTCAGAGCCAAGGTCGTCGATTATGAGGACTTCGCACGAAAGCACATTTTCAAGCACGCTCTGCTTTTTGTCTTCAGGAGCGACGTGATATTTTAAAAAGATCTGGCCGAGGTTGAAAGCCGTGGTGTAAAGCGTGAGCCGGCCGTTTTTGATGAGCTCGGTGAGCATACACTCAAGGAGAAAGGTCTTGCCTGTGCCTGTGTTTCCGCAGAGCACAATGTTTTTGATTTTACTGCTCCTTTTTTGCGTCCAGTCTTTCATCTTCTCGTAAAGTGAAGTGAAATATTTTGGGTCGTCGAATATGGAGAAGTTTGACTCCTCAAACGCTCTAGGCGCTCTTGAAAACCCACTCTGTTTTAAAAGGTAGTCGTTTTTGAGTTTGCGAGCGCAATCACATTCTCTTCCGTTAAAAATTCCAGTATCGTCACACTTAGAGCAAAAATATTTTGGCTTTAGGTCGCCGAGAGTAAGCTCTTTGGTCTTTAGATATGCCTCTTCGACCTCGAGAAGAGAAGAGTGTTTTTTCTTGAGAGCTTTTGCTCCAGATGAGTCTAGGGCGAGCGCTCTAGCGAGCTCAATCATGACCTCTCGCTCTTCTTCGTAGAGCTTTTTAAACTCAGGAAATGAAAGAGCATAGGCTAGATTTTTTCTAGCCACGAGCTCTGCGCTCTCGCGTCTTTCTCTAAGTATATCTTTTATTTCTTGTTTCAAGGTTATATCTCCACTTCATCCAAGCTGTCAAAGAGAGCGCTGAGCTCTTCTTTTTTATAGCTTCGGCCCTTGTTTGGGCTGACTTTAGGCAGGCTGTTTGAGGCAGGCAAAGAGAAGTTTTTTGCCTTCTCAAGGCTGTCTACGCCTGAGGTGTGCCAGTTTGAGAGCAGTTTGTTTAGGTATTGCATACTGTTTAGCTTGCCAGCTGATAGTGAGCAGGCGTAGTCAAGTAATTCGTCAGTCATGTTCCAGTTTTGTGTCCACGTCTTGAAGAAGTCTCGATCTTGATTTATGACATTTCGAGTTATGCCTAGTTTTTCTAAAATCTCTTTTATCTTCTTGTCTTGCATGGAGAGATTTTGAAGATAGCCGTCGATGGCCTCAGTCGAGACTATGCCGAGCTTGTAGAGTTTTAATATTATGGTGTTGAGCCCCTCTAGCGTCCTTATAGACTGCCTAAAGCAATAAGAGGCGAGCTTTAAGATGCTATCACGGCTGTGGCCGAGCTCTAGCCAGCGAGAGATGTAGTTTTCGACGACGACATCTAGGTTTTCGTAATACACGCCTATAGCTCTGGTCGTCTCTTTTGCTATCTCAAGCATGTCCTTTTTTTGCCTTTCGTACTCTTCTATCTCTTCAAGAGTGAGCTTTTTGAGGTTGTAGTATTTTGTGAGGGCAGAGTCTAACCTGTCAAACGAGAGTTTTGAAAGTTTTTTCTTAAGGCCTTTGCCCATAGCGAGGATAGTTTCTGGAGCAAAGCCAAACTGCTCTTTCCACTTGCTGTAGAGCTCACGCTCTTCAATGGATGGGATACGTTTTGAGCCCACGAGCTTTAAGACCTCAGTCACCTCAGTGCCGATAGACTCATAGAGGTTTAGTTTTTCTTCCACGGTCTCGGTCGTCTTCACGCCCTCGGTCGCCCAGTTTTTCGCAACGGTGAGTATGTATGGATAGCCCACATTTCCGCCCTTTATGTTTGTGCAGTATTTCATTATCATGAGCAGAGCTTCAGGCTGAATATGAAAAGCTTCGATGAGCGTATAGTATTCGCTGTATTCGTTTGGAGTAATTTGACGGCCCTCTATTATCTCCTGAGCTTGAGCGTTGAAGACGGAATATTTCTCTTTGTTCCACTTTTTTGCTCCTGAGATAATGTTTTTTAAAGGCAGATAGCGTATCTCGAGCGGAATGGTGTTTAAAACTTTCACAAGGCCTTGCTCTTGCCAGTAGAGAAAGGAGTCTTCCACCTCTTGTTTTGAGAGGTTTAAAATTCGTGAAAAGTGCTCAATGTTGTTGTCGTAGCTATCTCCAGCTTGGCAAAGATAGAGGCCGTAGAGATAAACTTTTGTGCATTCGCTAGGCGCATATGGCAAAAATTCGTTTATAAAAACGTTGTCTACTGTAGTCTGGTTTCCAATAATCTTTTCGGAAGAAAACTTACAAAATGCCATATTAGCTCCTTTTTTGGCATTTTAACACAAAGCAGAATTTAAGTAAAGTTATTTATAGCCAAGCTTGGGCATAAGTTAGGAGTATGAGAAAAAAAGTTTTGCTTGGGCTAGTTTTGGTTTTTGTAGGCGCTCTGCTGGTCGGCTGTGCTGGCGAGAGCCCAATATATAATAGTTATGACCTCGAGCTTTCGTATGACGAAAGTCAAAATCTCCTCTCGGGCGAGCTGGAGCTGGAATTTGTAAATGTTGAAGAGGTGGCGCTTGACAAGCTCGTCTTTCATGTCTGGCCTACGGCGTTTGAGGCGGACTCTGGTCAGTCCGTAGTAAGCCTAGCTATGTATAAACGGGCGTATTATGACCTAGAGAGTGAGGACATGTACGGCGAATATAACATACTTGGCGTAGAGAGCGAGGGGAGCGCGCTGGAGCATTCTATGGTGGGCGAACACTCGCATATGCTCGAGGTCAAACTCCCAGAGCCAGTCGAGCCTAAAGAGCAGACGAGCCTCACCATAACCTTCGAGGCCAGGCTCCCCAAGATAAACCACAGGTACGGCGTGGGTGAGAGGAGCATCAACTTTGGAAATTTCTACCCCGTCCTCTCTGTCTTTGAAGACGGAGAGTGGAACTACGACTCTTATCACTACAATGGAGACCCCTTCTACAGCGAGATTTCAAACTATAAGGCTACAATAAAATGTAATGCGGGGTTTCAACTTGCTAGCTCGGGTGAGCAAAATGTGATTTCTTACGAAAACGGCACGAAGACTGTTGAGGTGGTGGCGGAGAAAGTGAGAGATTTTGCCTTTGTGCTATCAAAGTTTGAAATAGCTGAAGATAAGGTGGACGACGTTACTGTCAAATACTATTACTATGGCGACGAGCGCCCTGAGGACAGCCTAAAGACGGCTCTTGACAGCGTCAAGACTTTTAATGAGTTATTTGGCAAATATCCTTACTCCTCTCTCAGCGTCGTCGAGGCTAGCTTTGTGCATGGGGGAATGGAGTTTCCAAACCTCGTCCTCATAAGCGATGACACTGGCTCTTACGAGACTTACACTACTGCGATTATTCACGAGATAGACCACCAGTGGTGGTATGGAGTAGTGGGGAATGACCAGTATAGCGAAGGGTGGCTAGATGAGGGCCTCGCCGAGTTTTCTGTCGCGCTCTTTTATGACGAAAACGAGGGCTACGAAAACTCTCATCAAAACATGACTCTTACAAATAAAAACAACTTTAATATTTTTAAAACCGTCTACACCTCAGCGCTGGGTGAGGTGGACACCAGCTTTTCAAGAAGGCTAGAGGAGTTTGGGAGCGAGCAGGAGTATGTCTACACGGCCTACGTCAAGGGATATCTCTTCCACGACACGCTCTACGAAAAGCTCGGCAAGCGCAAATATCTCTCTTGCCTCAAAAACTACTACTCAAAAAACGCCTTCAAAACGGCCACGCCCGAAGCCCTCATCAGGGCCTTTGGCGAAAGAGAACTCATTACGGCATGGATAAACGATGAGGTGGAAATAATCTAGACATAAAAAAATCTCGGCTAGGCGACCGAGATTTTTTAACTCAAATCCTGCTTATTACTTAGCTGTGAGGGAGATTTCTGTCCCAAGATCTGTTGATGCAAGAGTTCTGTTTGGATCGATAGTGATAGTCACTGTGTAAGAAGCATCTGCTCCAGCAGCAATAGTAGCTGTTGCTGTAGCTCCAGAATCTGTGAAATCACTAGGAGTAAATGTTACTTCGTAGCCATCAGTAGCTAATGTTGCTGTCATAGTAGGCTTAGTT
>CALVTI010000036.1 GCA_944361835.1 uncultured Clostridia bacterium | reverse complement strand
AGCAAATAAATAATATCTTTGTATGCCAACTGTTTATGTTCTAAATTATCAAAAATATAATGTTTAAGAACTTTTTCATTGTATATCCATTCAAATCGTTCTTTACTCATCTTCTCCCTCCAACTCTATAATGTGCATTTGCTTTTCCATTGATTTGAGCCTAATTGTGGCATTTTCGCCATATTTAGATTGCATTTTAGCCAACCACTCTTTCAACTTCTGCCACCTTAAATTGGGCTGGATGCTAACCTTGCAACATTCGTTGTTCACTTTTCCCGCAGACTCGTCAAGTATTTTTATTATCTTCTCGTCATCAAAGCCATCAAAGACATTGTCTTTCTCGGCTTTGCAAACAATAGTCACATCTACTTTTTTAATCACTTCTCAAACTCCTTTTTGTATTTGGTCTAAAATATAGTTTTTCATTTTATCAAAGTCAATTTCTTCTTTAATCTCATCAACTAACTCATAATAATTAAATTTTGATTTTATTTTTTCAAATACTTTTGCCACTAACTCTCGGTCGTGGGTTTTGACGTCAACGAGTGGACAGTCTTTCGGAACATAATCGACATACTTACCAAGTATTTTACAACGACCATTCTCGCTATCTTGACAAAAACAATCCCAACAACTCTCAGGCAACTCATCTACATACACTTTTGTTTCGTTCATAACTGCTCCTTTTCTTGTTTAACAACGAACTCATTTATTCTTGCGTGTTTATTTATCTCTTTTGCACAGTTCGCACAAATATAAGTGTTCTCATTCACAGATGTAACTACTTCCTTATGCTTACCGCAAAAATCACACTCGGCATTTCTAATTTTGTAAAATACTAATTTGCTCATACATCCCCCTTAAACAATTTTACACACTCGTCATAAGCTTTGTAAAAGTTGGCTTCGGTTAAGTCCCACATTTTAAGTTTTTCATACCTATTTTCAAGTTGTATATTAGGAGTATTATTTTCAACAATGTATAGCCAAGTTAAAACTCCGTTAATATCTGTAAACTCAATTTCCTTTTCTTCCAAAAACTCTTCCCAAGTCAGTAACGGCAGTGTTTCAGTGCGTGAGATGTTTGCGTGGTGCAAGTAGTGTTCGGCTTCGGCTTTGGTTTTGAATAGTTCTTCAAACTGATAAATATCACTTGACAACTCACCATAGTAAGTATCAATTTCTAACTGCCCATCTTCTAAATGTATATCTCTCTTGTTTATCTTTTTGAAGTCCAGTATCTCTGGCTCATTAGTAACTACCCACACACTCTCACCTTTCTCTATGGCTTTTTCGATTTCTTCTCGCTTCATTTTAGCACCACCTTTATCTCATAGTCTGTATAGTCATAAAAACCATCACTGTCGTGCTCTATTTTCTCTTCAATCTCATATTGCTCTTCGCTCAAAGATAAATTCCAAAGAACCCTGCGGCCTAAATAGTAGTTCGTGTCAAAATCTGCGTCTTTTTTATCAATGAAGAATATGTCACCATAGCAGTTTAGCAGTTTGTCTTCTGGATACTTTGCGCAAATGTCTTTCCAATAGCTTATTTTAGTGTTTCGCCACTCGCACTCAGTCAAGTCCTTTTCTGCTTCCCAAAGTTCTTGGCGAGCTTTTGAAAGTTCTTTATAACAATCTGCAACCTTATTATTTGCACTAATAATTTTTTCCATTTGTTCTTTTGATAGTTCCATTTTTCTCCCCTTAAATTTCCATTTGTTTTTACATGTCGTCATCTAGCTTTTCTTCATTTTCAAACCACACTCTTTCATATCTGCGGTTTTTATGATTTACTTTTTTTGTCATTATGCTTTGGCAGTAACCCTTTGAACATCCAAGCTCTTTTGCCATAGCTTCAGTGTTCTCGAAAATTCTTGTTACGAACTCAAACCTATCGTCAGCCATAAACTCTATGATTAGATTTTTTCTCATATCGCCACACTACAAATAGCTCCGGCCTATGAGGACTATAAACTCATCTCTGGAATGATTGAGCTCGTATTTGGCTTGGCAGAGCTTTTTAAGCTTTAACATTAGCTCTGGGTCTGCATGGACACAATAGCTTGAACCTGTATGCCAGTCGCTTCTTAGATATATCCAGAAGCCATGCTTTTCACTTATTGCTCTGTTGGAACCTGGATAGATATGGTGCTTGTGCAAGTCGTCTGTCGACCTTGTTATGTAACATTCCTTTCTCTGCTGAAGAATTGATTTCATATACCCTCTAAAACGGGATATCGCTAGCTTGCTGTTCAATCAGCCTATAGCTTGTCCCTTGCAGTTTTATTTTTGCGGTAGACATTGAAGCGATTCTGTCTACTGTCTTCTTCATAAGCCCACACTTTTCTACTAAGTCCACTAAGCTCTCATTGCTCGAAAAGATGGTCGACTTTTTGTTTATGTACCTGGTGTTGATAATGTCGTAGATTTTGTCTTGTAGCCAAGTCTTTTCTCCATTCTTAACCACAATCTCCGTACCGATGTCATCGATTATGAGTAGGTCTATTGCCCCAAGCTTTTCTACAAAATCGCTTTCGGTCATCGAGCTGTCCGTGAAGGTTTTCTTGATTTGCTTTGCTATCTCAAAAAAGTTTGTAAAGAGCACTGGCACCGACTTTAGCAAAAGACTATTCCCAATACAAGCGGTCAAAAGGCTCTTCCCGGTCCCTACATCACCGTAAAGATATATTCCTAAGCCCCCTCGCTTTACCTCTTCCCAGTTCTCGCAAAACTTCTTGCAACGCTTCACAGCTTCGATGAAATCTTGAGGCCTATTCATGTCCAAGTTGTCAAAGTTTGCGTTTTTGTATCTCTCGCCTAAGAGGCTAGCTTGTTTAAGTTTTTCAAAATGCTCAGCCCTCCTAGCTTTGAGCTCTAGCTCTCGTTCCTCTTTCAGCTTTGTTGCCTGGCACTTGCAAATGCAAGGCACTATGAACGAGTTGTGTTGCCAGAACCTGTTCCCATTGCAATTTTTGCATTTCAACTCAAACTCCCCTGTGAGGTACTCGTCGTCGCTGATGGCTTGATTTGTAAACCATTCTCTTCTTGCCTCTTTCAGCTCTTTTTCGCTTAAGCTCTTGTCGTCAAGAAAGTTTGTGAGCTTTGTCATCTCCCCCAAGTCATAGCCTCCTCATTTGACACCTTTTGACTTTGTACAGTAGCAGGTGGTGAAGCGCTTTGAAGCTTGGCCTTACGCTGTCGCTCCTCTTTCAATGCGTCAAACACCCACTTTTGAATTGCAAGGTTGTCGTTTTTGCATTTGTACCCCTTCATCTCCCTGTGAAAGCTGAGGTACTCAATCGCCTCTTTTCCATCAGTTTTGGCTACAAGGCGGTTATACTCGTCTTCAGTCAAAAGCACATTCTTGAATTTTCCGTATTTGTGCTTTGTTTTGGGGGCGGGTGATGAAAGTGAGCTCTGCTCGCTTTCTTTTACTCTCGTTAGAGAGTTTTCTTTCTTTACTTTAATTTCTTCTTCTATTTCTATTTCTTTTTTAGGAACACACTCTTCACTTACCGCTACCGTAGTACTACCGTAGTCGTCATTTACCTCTCCATCACTTGTCAAATCTTGCTCTATTTTATCCACATTTTCAGCAGGAATTTGGCTTGGTGTAGGCTTGTTTATGGTTTGAAATTTGTCCCATTTTGTAAGCTGATAAAAGCGTTTTCCGTCTACTTCATAGAAACGAATAGACATTTCGCTCTCTATCTCCTTGAGAGCTTTTTCAACATCACTTACAGAGAGTTCTTCATCATACGCAAAAAGGTGAGATTTTAGATAGGCTACGTTTGCCTTTCCGCGACCTTCATCGTCAGCATTTGAAAAAAGTCCTATCCACAAAAGTCTCCCAAGATATGATAATTTGGAAAAATCTTCACTTTCCCAAATAGATGGGTCAATCATTCTTTTTCTTGCCATCTTTTCCTCCTAACAATTCAATTATTGTTTTTGCTGTGTCATTCTTGTTGCAATTTACAAACGCTACGCCGTACTTCTCTGTCATGGTTTTCATGGCCTTGCTAAGCACTATGTTCGAAACGTGGCTTATAAGTCCACCATTTCGCTTTCTGGGCGATTTCCATTGTTCGATAGGGACTTCTTCCTCTACCAAAATTACAAGCCTTATTCCCGCCTCTTTTGCCCTTACGCACTCTGCCCTGAACCTTTCGTGTTGTTTTCCGCAAATGTTACCTGCGACCTCTACCCAGTCTTTTTTTGTGTCTATGCAAGTCGTGAGGTCGTCTATTCTTGCGTAGTCGCCCACATATAGCTTGCTTCTAACTACCACAACGCCTAGACTGCTGAGTTGGTCATTAAGTGCTTTGTGTTTTCCTATCTGGTTTCTTGTATCTTCAATTAGTACCATTTTCACCTCTAAGGCAATTTCTCAATATGACTTTTCCATTCTCTTTCCAAGTCGATTTTCTCTGGAGTCTCACACCCGGCCATAGCCATCTCATCTAATATCCCGTCTATCAAATTTTTCATTTGGACGGTGTTGTAAGTTGAGCTCCCTAAATAGCATTTGCAGTGAAAATATGGCTCTCCCTTAATGATTTCTTTATCAATCACCAAAACATCTTTAAAAGCCTCTTTAAAGTCCTCTAGAGCCGCTTCTTTTATAAACGCGAACTCTGCAACTCCATACTTCTTTAAAGCTCTTGCGTAGAGGGTCTCTGGCGTAATTCCTCCAGTCCTGCCTGCGTTTAAGAATTTGGCAAACTCATCAAGCAGGTCCCACATAAGAGCGTTCTGTTTTATTGAGCGGGCCTTTTTGAAATAGTCTATTTTTATCTCTAGTTCTTTTTTGTTTAACTTCATAGCATTGAAGAGGTTTCGAGCCTTTACTTTATCCTCTTGATACAAGGGAAAGACAAGCTCATAACCTCCGTCAAAATCTATCTTTAAAGTCGGGTTTTTTACCCTTAATTTAGCAAGCAAATTTAACCTCCGTGATAACTGGAAATTTCTTCTCTCTCAAGCATTTTGCTAAATATCTAAGCCTAGGCAGGTATTGCTTGTGTATAAAATTGTAGTCGTAGAAAATGTTAAATTTTTTAATCTTGCCGTAGTCGATATTGATAAAGTAAGGGTTTTTGTAGTCATCTTCGTCCATCTTGTAAGCATACAACGAACACCTTAAAAGCTTTTTCTTAAACATCAAGACTTGGCACTGTTCGTAGTAATTTTTAGGCACTTTATTAAACATTTTCTCGGTCGTCTTAATCTCTATCACTTCGTCTCGAGTATAGCCGTCATAGTTGCATCTAAGCCTTAAGAAAGGGTTGTAGAATGGCCTTTTACCAAGCTTTATATGCTTGCCCTCTACCCTCTCTATTTCATGGATAATAGGCACCTCTAAAAGGTTTCCGCACTCCATTGCCCAGGTTGAGTATGGCTTGATATGAAAGCCTAGTTTCATAAACCACCAGTTCTTGAAGCTCTCAGTTGTCCAGTCCCCCATGATGATGGCTGTATCACTTGCTCCAAACCAATATGCTCTGTTTTTGTTTCTAATCATGCTCGCCTCCCAAAATTTTTCTTAGCTCTTTTGAAATTGTGTCTATCTTCGTGGCTGACACCAATAGTTCTCTAATTTCTTTCTCTTTCACATTGTCAAGTTTGGCTAGCATTTCCGCCACGCCTCCAAACTTTTTAGCAGACGTGTTTACCAATTCTCTAAATGTGGTGTAAACACTGAAGTCGTCCTTAGGCTTTTCTATCTTCTCCTCAGCGTCGTCTTTTTCCCATACTTTTAAGCCAAGCCCCCAGTTTACAGCAACGCACTTAACAAAAGCTCTTTGCTTAGCATTGTAAATATCACTCTGTGTAATCTTGTCGGCTGAAACGTCTTTTGTTCCATCTATTACTGGGTAGAAAATCTCTCTTCTATCGCCGTCAATTTCTACAAACACCCTGATATGTAAACACTTATTCTCATCTTCAAACAAAAGCCCACCGTTTTCGTTTTGGACGTTTTCATAGATGACCTTCTCGGCCCCATTTTCATAAAGCGCTTTGAGGCAATCTACCCACGAAATCGTGTCTATCTCTCCAGCTTTCTCCATCTTGCGCTTTGCCTCGTTAAACTTAAACATTGGCTTTGGCGTAGTCTTAACATCAATCTGGCTTAACACTTTAAAATTCTTCAACATACTTCCTCCTAACCTATCTCTTCCAAAATGATTTTGTACCAAGGGTCATCTCTATCGAGGTTATACAAAAGCTCTTCCCTTGCCATCGAGTAAAAGTAGTCCTTAAGCTCATCTTCGTAATACATGAACAGAGTCTCATATCCCTCGCTCCAGTCCATGAAGTCAAATACTATCTCATTGATTAGTGGCATTGCGTCAGGCGAGTTGTTTGTCATGTTCTTAAATTTGTTTACGAAAAACTCCTCGACTAGATTTTTAGGTGGCTCATAATAGTAATCAAGCAACTCTTTATACGTTAGTCCCATAAGTCACCTCGCTTCCCAAGGCCAAAGAAGTTTATCTTCGGCATTGGCTTTATTACCTGTAAAATAATGGCGTCTTGGTACTCACATGGTCTTTCTACAACTTTGACCACTCTCCTATTGAGAAGCGGTGAATAAAATTCTATCTTGTATTTCATCTGCATAGCTCCTCCTCTTGTTCCTTTGATATTAAGCAATAATTCTTGTAAAAATTTTTAGCAGCTTTTGCTCTGGCATAAGACATAGTTCTAACGCTTTTGTTTTGAGAAACTGCCAGGACTACCAATGGCTCGTCCTTTGTATAGCAAAGCACTAAAAGCTTTTTCTCTTCGCTATCAATCGCCTTGAGCGCCTTAACGACAGGCCTCATAGCATAAAGTAGTTTTGACTCTTTGTTTTGGTACTCTATGTATTTCTCCATCACCACTTCGACCGGAAGCTGGCAAGCCTTATTAAACGCAAAATGTTTAAACTCGTTTTTATACAATCTCAACTGTGTCCTGTTGCACACAAACTCATCAAGTATTTTTGAAACTTTTGTAACTAAATTTTCCATATACACTCCTAAAATTTTTAAAATTTTACTTGTCAAACATATTTTGAAGTGCTATAATACTTAGACAAGTGATTTTTTCTTATAGCACTTGGTTGGGAGAGTTATTGCAAGACGGTCAAATCTAAAGCAATAGCTCTTTTTCTTTGTGCTTTTTTCATTTTTCCTCCTTTTTGTATTGTATATCGTTGGTAACTAGAGTTTTGTGGTGGTAATTCTCTAGTGGGGCATTATACCAAGCTATGTAGTCTGTCTTTGTCACTTTCCCTGAAAGCCCCGCTATGTCAGACACCGACTTCACGCTTCTAATGATAGAAAACGCTCTATCTCTTCCACATTGAAATATCCTCATAATGTCGATATAGTCATAAAATTGTTTATCTTCCATATACACTCCTTTTTACTTAATCTTCTCTTACTAACTCGTCCACGGTGCAGTCTAGTAGCTGTGCAATTTTTTTAAGTGTTTGTACACTAGGTGCTGAATGCCCTTTTTCCCATTTACTCACTGTTGACTGGTCTACATCTAAACTTTGCGCCAACTTAATTTGAGTAACTTTTTTCTCTTTGCGAATATTCTCCAAGTTCATTTTATTACCTCCTTTTTTATGATTTACATTCATATTATAGAAAAGGCAAATATGAATGTCAAGCATATTTACAAACTTTTTTAAAAAAAATATTGGAAAATATGAATTTTATGCCTATAATGCTAATGAGGTGGCAAATGAATAGATTTAAGGAGCTTAGAATTTCAAAAGGTCTAACCCAAATAGAATTCTCAAAGAGAATGAATGTTGACCAATCAACCGTTAGTAAATGGGAACAGGATAAAGCAATTCCAGATATCCAGACGCTTGTTCAATTAGCTTCGTTTTTCAATGTCTCTATCGATTACTTAATGGGAAGAGATGTCGATAATAACGTCAAGGGTATGAAGCTCGATAGAAATGTTGTCAAAGTCCCTGTTTACGGAACCATTCCCGCCGGAGTCCCAATCGAAATGATAGAAGACTCATATATCGAGGATGAAGAAGAAATTCCGGTCGACTGGATTAAAGGTGGACAAACTTATTTTTGTCTTAGGGTAAAGGGCGAATCTATGATGCCGAAGTTCGAAGACGGAGATATCCTAATTCTTAGACAGCAACCGGACTGCGAAAATGGCGATTATTGCGCTGTGTCTATAAATTGCACCGAGTGCTCGTTTAAGAAAGTCATAAAGCAACAAAACGGTATTACACTTCAACCCCTCAACCCCGCCTATGAACCCAGGTTCTTTTCCAACAAAGAGGTGGCAGAGCTCCCCGTAACCATCTTGGGCATTGTTAAAGAAGTTAGAAGAAGCTATTGAAAAGTTATGAAAAAGGAATAAGACATGGCAAGCTATAAACAACTATTTTACTGTAAGAATTGCAAAAAGAACGTAAGCGTAAATGAGAAAAACCAATGTGTCAAGTGCGGGTCTAGCTCTTTAAATAAGTCATGGACTGTGCGATTTCGCTATACTGAAAACCGCAAAGAAAAAAATAAGCGCCTTACTGGATACCAAACCAAAAAAGAAGCGCAAGACGGATATATTAAGTTTATAAACGAAATTAAATTGCATGAACCAATTTCAGCAGACGAAAAATTAAGTTTTGACAAACTCTTTGAGGAATATAAAGACTACACAAAATCTAGAATTAAAGAAAGTAGTTTTTATGATATGTATTCTAAATTTAACAAGCACATACTTCCCCACTTCAACGAATATTATGTGCAAGATATAACCCCTAAAATTATACTGAACTGGCAAAGAAGCCTTGAACACTTTTCATACAAGCATAAAACTACATTAAGGGGCTATCTATGGTCTATTCTCAATTACGCAGACAAATACTACAACATTCCTAATAACCTCAAGAAGGTGGATGGCTTTAGAAGAAATGAAGCTAAAAAAGAAATGCTCTTCTGGACTCCTGCGGAGTTCAATGCTTTTATCGCAAAAGTTGATAATGAGATGTATCGAGCATTCTTTTACGCCTTGTATTACACAGGGGCAAGAAAGGGCGAAATTTTAGCGACAACTTGGAATGATTGGGATTTAAAAAACGGCCGGCTTAGTATAAAAAGCTCGGTTACCAAAAAAGTCTTTGGAGCATCTTGGGCCATCACCTCACCTAAAAACCAGGCATCTGTAAGGGATATAGGATTGCCTAAAATCTTAGTTGATGTAATGTCAAAATATAAATGTGGCAGAGAAGATTTCAAACTCGTCTTTGCTAATGATAAACCATTGGCAGATTCTAACATTCAAAGAGTTCAAGAAAAAGCATGCAAAGAATCAGGGGTTAAAAAGATAAGGATACATGACTTTAGGCACTCACATGCCAGTCTTTTGATTAGCCAAGGGGCCTCTATAGTGGCAGTAGCTAAAAGATTGGGACATTCCAACATAGAGCAGACACTAAATACATACGCCCATATGATGCCTAAAGAGGACGATTTAATACTCGAAATTCTACAAAAAAATGCCTCTGCTTCTTAGTAAATGCACCTAAAATGCACCTAAAAATTATGTATACACAATATATTGTGCTTTAAAATAAAATACACCACAATATATGGTGTATTTTTTGTTTGGTGCCGAAGGCGGGATTATAAAGATGATATTTTATATAGTATTTGAGGGCACTAAATTCCCCAATTTTAACTAAATTTAGCTAAATTTACTAGGATTTACGCTTATACGAGATACTCTCCTATTTTTTCGTTCCTAAAAATGTACCTAAAAATCTCCCGCGTTTTGCACCGCTTTTTGATAGTGAAAATATAGCATGATTTTATAGCTTCTGTCAACAAAAAAACGAGCCTAGTTTTCACTAAGCTCGTCGTTGTTTTCTGTATCTTCAATTTCCGTTTCATCTTCCTCATAATGCTCCCATTGGGCTCCCAGCAATGCGCAATCTTCCTTAAATTGTTCGCAAATTGATATTCTGTTCTGGTCCGCTGTAAATACTACTCTAAAGATATAGTGATTAGCTAAAGTTATACCAGAGAACATATACCACCCCATAATAAGTAGATTTAAGACTATCATAAACACTGTCTCTAAGGTTGCCTGTCTAAAGCCTGGTATCATTGAGCTAATTAAAGTCACAAAAAAAACGCCCATCAACATAGTTGGAATAAGTTGTTTGGCGAGCAAACTTTTTTCACTATAGTAGATGGAGTCCTCAGGCATGCCTTTAGGCAGGTCAAAGTTAAAGAGGCTGTTATAGGTGACATTCTTTATGTTTATTTTATATGACTTCATGTCGTCAATTTCTTTTATCTTATCTGTAAGCTCTTTCACCTTATCTTTGTTATTTCTCTTGTATGCCTCGATTATTTCAAAGTGCGTGTCACAAACCATGAGCTGCTCTTCAAGGTACTTCTTGAGCTTCTCCATTTTCTCATATTTGATTAATGCCTTTTTGTACTTTCTCTGTGCCCTAAGATACCCGCGTTTGTAGCCCTCATAATCCTCTTTTTTAGGCGCTTCTGGCTTGTCTATGACAACATGCTCGTACTTGTTTAGAATTATGTCTTGATATCTTTCTACCTTCTTTCTATAGTTGTACACGTGCCTAAGCCATGCCCTGTTTGAAGCTATGAGCCTCTTTTCTACTACCTCTTTTTTAAAGTCCTTGAGTTTCTCTCTTTGTATTAAAAACTTTGGAGCTCGTCTATTTTTTTGCTTCCTCAAGATGTAGGTCCCAAAAAGGCACATATAGCCAGTAGAGAGCTTTAAAATGTAATGGCCCCAAAATTCAGCAGTGGACACGACAGAAAAGTCAAAACTTGCTTCTACAAGTTGCAAAACTCCAGACATCAAGGCGCAACTTATAACCAGAACAACGCCAAGAAGCATATTAAAAAAGTCTTTATTTATGACGATACATTTCTCGCCATTCTTTCCCCACTTAATCACTTTGGGCTTCATCTTTTTTCCTCCTCTTGAGGCTTTTCCGCCTCTAATTCCCGTTTATGTAGGAGATACTCATCTACACAGAAGAAATAAGCGCCAAAGAACAAGCATATCCCCGTGTAAAGCCACCAAGTATAGAGTTGACCAGAAAAATGAGAAAGTGCCCACAATACGCCTAAAACGAGGCCATATAAGATGCCTTTATGTAACGTCAAAAGAAGCCCTCTTGGCAGTCCTCTTTTCATGGACACGATTTTCCCATATATCTTCTTTCTAAAGGCCAGTAGCACAACGGTTAAAACAATACAGCCCATAAAGGTGATTTTTACATGTGCCGGGACCTCTTTGACTAAGACTATTATCTCGTTTAAAAGTGCTATAGGGACGGCCCATGTGAATATCACTCCAACTACATACGCCCAGCGCTCTTTTAAAAAGACTCCTAGCTTTTGTGGTAGAGACTTAAACCAGGCCTTTAGTTTAGACATAATCTACCTCAGAAACTACCTTTTCCTTTGCCTTAGAGGCTTTGTTCTTTACAGCCTCAGCCGTTTCTGCAACCTCTGTGGCCGTTTCCTCAACCGCCTCGAGAGTTTCTACAACTTCCTCTTTATGCTCTACAACTGCCTCGTTTATGGCTGTTTTAGCCCCCTCAATAAGCTGAGATTTGATATTCTCATAGGCAAGAGCCAGACTCTCATTTCCTTTCTGCCCTAGAATTGTCTCTATGTAGGCCCTCATCTCAACCGAGTTCTGGCTGAGCGCAGACTTTATCTCTATGACTGCTTCTTTTAAGAGTTTGTTTTCTTCTATAACCGTCTCTATTTTGGTCATAACCTCTTTTAGCTGTTCGCTATCAAGCGCCTCTTTAATCTTCTCGTCTACATGAGCTGAGAGCTTTTTGATGGTCTTCCTACTTTCAAAGAAAGATTTTATAAAAGCAACAACCCCAGTCACGCTGACTGAGGCTGTTCCTACTACGGCCAATACTTGAGGAAAATATGTTTTTAACATCTCAAAAAACCATTCCATGTTTAGCCCTCCTTATAATTTGGACAAGTCATTGAGTGCGTATAACTGCTAATGACAGGGTTGCCGTCGCTGTCTCTCTGCACTATGCCATCTATTTTCTTGTAAACAGGAGTGTCTTCAAGGCAGTAGCCTAAAGATGCGAGCTGATTGTCTATCTTCTTGGCTTCGGCCATTTCCTTGATAGTCTCTTCGAGCTCTGCCTCTAGGCTGGCCTTTTTCTCCTCTAGGGCCTTTTGTGTCTCTTGAAGCTCCTTTCTATACTCGCACGGGTCGAGCTCCCTCTTTGTCGCGCCTCTAAAGCAATAAGCGTAAAGCTTGCCGTTTTCTATAAGCGCTTTTTCTTTTACTTCGAATTTTTCTAACATAATTTTCTCCTTATATTTTAGGCTATCACCCAATTTTTTTGCGTCGCTATGGCTATGTCTGCATCCGTCAGTTTCTGCTTAACAGCTGTAGACAATGTGAGCGTCTGCGACTCTTGACCCGTAAGGTCTACAAGGTTGTTTATAATATTATTGACCACAGTCTCTCTTGAAAGTAGCGAGGACTGAGCCAGACTCACGCTCTTAGCTACATTTAGAAGCTTAATGTTTTCTAAGCTTCTGCAGTTTGCAAATGCGCTTGTCGGCTCCTCTGTTAGACTCCCCATGTCCATAGTCGGGATGGTCACGAGGCTATAGCAGTCTTGAAAAATATATCTAATATCAGTGGCATTGCTTGTGTCTATTTCAGGAACTCTTTGTAAAGCATAACAACCTGAAAAAGTCCTTTGAAAAGTTTTCCCACCTGAAGTGTCAAAATCTCCTACATATTTCAAAGCTCTACAGCCAGAAAACATGTTATTAAAGTTTTCAATAGCTGAGGTGTTTATTAAGGTAGGTGCTTTTTCTAAATTTGCACAATTTTGGAATGAGTCATCGCAACTATCCGCATTAGCCATGTCTATTGTCCCCACCTGACTTAATTGGGGGCAATTACTGCACATGTTTAAAAAGCTGATAGCAGAGCTTGTATCTATGTAAGGCAAAGCTTTCAAGCTGTATGAGGCTGAAAAAAGCATTTGACAATTTGTTGGGCTGAAGCTGGCCCCGTTTATATACTCAAAATATTCCATGAGATAATCTGAGCCAAAAGCTATAGCATTCACATTTAAATTGTCTAGACAACAGTATACCGCGCCAGACGCACATGTTGCTTGATGCCGGTCTCCATTCACATTTGCATACTGTGACGGGTAATAAAAGATTATCCATCTAAGCTTCATGTTGGGGTACACTGCGGAGGTCTTAACGTTTGTATCGTCCCAAGTATGAGTTATGGTCGAGTGCGTGGAATAGTAAGCCCCGTCGCTCGTTTTTACCGCCCCACTGAGAGGCACCATGAAAGTCGTAGTGGAGCTCTCTCCTCTAAGCAAACATATTAGCTTATACGCCCCAAGAGCAGGGTTTTGAGAGTTGGTGTCAGCTTCCAAAATCTTCCTCGCCCAGACCATATCTGCATCAGGCTTGTATTCCTCGCTAGTAGCCTCAGTCTCTATCTTATCAAGTAGTGATAATGGCGTGTCGTCAGTCTCTATATTTACGTCAAGTTCTGTAGCTATGTCTTGTATCTTTGTGTTTATCTGCCCTACTATGTTGGCATAGCCATTTGCCTTCTCAATTTCTGTCTTTATGCTCACTTTCCACCTCCTCAACTCCGTAATACGCTTTTGCTTCTTCTATGCTGTTAAACTCTTTAAAGCCCTCAAGCTGTTCTTGAGTCTTTGCGCAAATATGAGAGCCTCCAACAAGCTCTCCATTTTCAAGCTTGTAATACACTTTGCCACTTTTATGTAATGTTACCATCCTTCTCCTCCTATAACGCTATTGTCCAGCCACGCTCTACGGCTTGAGCATATTCAGCTGGTATATTCCCTGCTGTTATCTCTGTTTGAAGCTGACTAGAGCCTGGGTTGTTTGAAATTGTTACTGTCGGGTTTGCTGTCACCTCTGGGAGCGAGCCTAGGAGCTCCAACAGTGAGTCGTATGTAAACGAACACTGGTTTACACTAAACGACACCCCAGCCCAGTTCGTCGCCGTAAGCGTCAGCTTTTGTAAGTTGTAGCACTGGTTAAACGAACTTGATAAGTTTGTGATATGGCTCACATCAAAATTCTCTATGGCCTGTAAGCCAGAGCCCTTAAAAGCTCCAGACAAGTTCAAGCTAGCTGTCGTATTAAAATTTCCATAAAAGCTCGTGAGGTTATAATCATACGAGAAAGCGCTGTTAAACGAAGCGAGCAATGGTGCATTTATCTTCTCCGCATGAAACTCATCTAAGCAAGAATTATCAAACAAGCAAGTCATGTTTGTACATTTAGGCGCATCTATAACAAAGTCTTTGTTCGACCTTAAATTAGTCCCTCTAAACATATAACTTATGTTTGTTGCGTTAGGAGCGTATATGTCTCCTGTCTCTTCCAGATTTGTATTGGAATACATAGAGCCTAAATTGGTCGCTGAGCTAAAGTCATAGTCTATAGCTTTAGTAATACTTTGAGCCGAAGCGTACATGTTAGAGAAGTTTGTATTTAAAGAAGAATCAAAATATAGCCCCTCTCTAAGCGTATAACATCCATCAAACATATAAGAGGCATAATTGGGCTTTAGATATTCAAATTTAGGGGGTTTGACAAGTCCAGTATTTCTCTGAAACATATACGAGACATCGCCAGTAAAACTTCCTTGAAAATCCGGATAGGCTTCCATACTGCTACAAGCATGAAACGCATATGTTGCAGTAGTGCAAGAGACAAAGTTTAGTTCCGGCAAAGCCTTTAAGCATGTGCAGTCGTAAAAACAGTTTGCCATGTTTGAAATATTTGAGAAATCAAATGCAGGGACAGCTACTAGTTTCCGTGCATTTTGAAAAATGTAAAAAGGGTCGGCTATGTTATTTTCACCAAATAGCGAGACAAAGTTTATATTATGATATGACTGGACGTTTGAACTGCCTGCTGTCACTCTAATTTCTCTAATGTTGCTTGCTTTCCCCATAAGCTCCATAACATTATACTTTGAGCCAGAATAGCTTTGATTTATTTGAAATAAATACAAATAGCTTGTCTCAGTTTTTGGCTTTATGGTTATAACAACTTGCCTAATTCCTGTCCCTATTTGGTTGTTTTGCATATTAAACTCAAAGCCAAAGTCCTCATAGTCTAATGAGTCTGGAAAGCTCTCTGTCTGCACTATAGTTCCGTCCGCCTTTGTATAACTATAGATAGTATTTTCTACCGTCCCAGAGGTTGTTCTTCCTCGGCAATACAAATTTATTCTGTTTTCTATCCCTGGGTACAAATGGAAAAGCAAGCGAATTTCGTTGTCGTGGGTTTCAAAGTACGCCTTCATCTCGTCATAGTTCTCACCAATAGCCGTGCCGTTCATATTGAGCCAGTCAGGGTTTCGCTCTGTCTTGTATACAAGAACTGGGTCCAGTGGCTGAATGTCGTAGTCAGGAGGAGTTATGCCCCCAACGACGGCTTCAAGCTTAGAGTTGACCTGCTGGAGCTCATACTCTCTCTTTAAGGTCTCCCTCTTGACTTTATGTGCTGTTTGAACTACAGTCATGCGACACCTCCAAGAACGGCTAGAGTAGCTAAGAGCTCAGCCTCGGCATTTCCTACATTGGCATTTATCTCGTTGATTGCGCCAACGATAGTCTTGGCCAGTGTCGTAAGAGAGTCATCGTATTTGGTCTGGTAATCACTAAGGTCAATATAAGAGGTCCCAAATTTCTCCCAAACTTCATTTAGGTATATCCAATCATCGTATGCGTCGTTTGGCAACTGCTCGTCAGGCGCTCTTTTAATCATGTAGATAGTGTGCGGGTCTATATTCTCAGTCGGCAAGCTTTCTACAATAAGTCTCCTGAGCCTGTTGTTAACTAGAATGTCTATCTCGGCTTTTGTGTATACATTATTCAGCCCCACTCGAATATCATTATGTGAAGTCGGGTCAATATTGTGTTGGGCAACTAAAAAAGCGTCACCTTTCACAGGCACGCTGTTAAAATTTCCGTTCATGTTTTACTCCTTTAAATATAGTAGCAAGTCAGCTTCTCTATTGCGTAGTTTAATACGTCTACAGCAATGCCGTCGTTTGCTGATGTTTCTCCCGAGATAGTCTCAACATAAAACTTGTCCTCTGTAATTGAAAAAGAAACAAATTTACTAGTCAAAGCATATCCTGCCCCGCCAAAATATTTCATAGTGGCTGTAGTATACATAGTTGAACTATCTGGGGCTTTTAGAGCATAGAATTCAAAAGGCCTGCTATCTATCCTTAATTTCGCGTTCACGGCCACCAAGTTGTTATAACTATAACCTTCAGGATGAGTAATACTGAGCGCATCAGCCTCTCCTACAGTTCGAGTCACTGGCGAGTCTGTCGAATAGAGAATATGAGCGCCTCCCTTCCTGGCATAAGTCGTTGAGATATTGTTTCCAGCTCCGTCACTTGTCGCCTTGCCCACAGTTGTTGTGCCATCGACAATGTCGTCTATAGCGCCTGCGTTGTCTGCGACCCCTGCTGTAGCGTCCTCTATCTCACTTTCTAAAGCTGTAGTAAAGCTTGCTGTTGTAGCGTCCAAAATGTCCTTGTTTGAATGCGTATGAGCCTTTGTAACTGCGTCATCATAACTAGTTTTAAGAGAGGTTGTGAACGCCTGTTCTACTGCGTCTAGAACGCCCTTGTTTGGGTGTGTATGCCTAGCTTGAGTGTCTGCCTCAAGGGCTGACTTGCATTCGTCGGTGAAGTCGTTTGTAGAGAGCTCTTTCCCGACGACTTTGTCCACTTTCTTGGCGCTGAGCTCTGCTAAAGCTTCCTGCACCGTTTTAGAGACTAGACCCGTGCCTTGATTTGCAAACTTGATGTCTTCTGCGTAAAACTCGCCGTTTGGCTCGACAAATGTGGTCGTCTTCAGCTTTGCGTCTACAATCATGTCAAACTCTGGCTCATTTGAACAAGTCACTACAGCACAAACAACACCGTCTATCACCCTAGTTTCTATAGTTGGGTACACGACTATGTTCGCGCCAAGTATGTTTATAGACGTATTGACATCCGGCGTCAGCTCAACGGCCTGGGTGTCTACGTTTGTAAGCAAAGCGTTTTTGAAATAATATTCATAATACCCCTGCTCCTCATTCTTGTGCCACTCAAACTGGCTGAGCGTCTGCTGGCCTAGCTCGACTATCTGCGTCTTGTTGTCTGTCTCATAAGCCAGCTCATCGACCGCATCCTGGAGATTTGTAGCGCTAAGCCTCTCACTCTTGTTGTCGTAAGCTATCTTGTAGGCATGAAGATATTCGCTCATGTCTACTTTGTCTGTAGGGAGCACAGCTAGGTCGTCAAGGCTTTCGACTGGAAGCTCTTTGACCCAATAATCTGGGTCTTCTTGCTTTTCTGTGTATATATTCTGGCCAAAAACAAGGTCGCCAGGCGTTTTGCCATCTTCCCTGATAAAATCGCCAGAAAGCCACGAAACAAGCTCGTCTTCAGTCTTGAAGCTAATGGCATTTAATCTGCCCATAGCAATAGACTTAACTATATTTATCTGCGCCTCTAGCTCATTCTTTAGGTCGGTGTCTTTACCATCTATGGTCTCTTTGGAATAGGTATAGTTCTTAGCTTCCTCAAGCGTGGCATTGTCCCAATACCCTACATCTTCTAGCTCATAGAAATTGGTGTCTTCTGTTTTGACGCTGTACAAGCCATCAACTTCCTCAAGCTCAAGACTCCTGACAAAAATCTTTTTGCCTACAAAGAAGTACTCGTATTGAACAGTCTCACTCCCAAAAACAAACAGTGTTCCTACTTTCTCTTCAGTCTTATATGCTCTCGTCGCTCTATCCCAAACCCTCACCCCATGCGGGTAATTGTAATACATAGTGTTTAGCGTCTTCTTGCCATCTACTTGAAAATCTACATCATACCCCTGGAGATTGTTGACATCAAATTTCTTTATGGCAAGCGTGTTAAAGACTTTGTATAGGTTATTTATCGCTCCATAAACCTTATCTGTCTCGCTCGGTTCAATAGGCTCATATTCTACCGAACTACTTTCGAGTATGTTCAAGACGCAAGTCTGGCTTGTAACAACTCTTTCGACCTTGGCCCCGGTTGAGTCTTCAATAAGATTTGCAATATTTACTACTAGTGTCTCATTTCCCGCATAGAGACAAAATTCTTTTGGAAGCATGCACTGATAAAGCTCAAACACGACGCCATTTAGCTCACATTCCTTTACATAGCTCATGTTGTACGCCTTTGTAGTCACGCTCTCGCCACTCGGTGAAACGCCAATGCCCCCAATTTTTACAACATTCGAAGTCATTGTGTCTTCACTCAATACACTGTCAAGCAAGATAGGCTTGGGAACAAAGACATTAATTAGTGTGTTTTGATAGCCTTCCATGTAAAGATTAAAATCTTTTTTTAGCTCGGCTACACTCCCACTTTCCTTTAAATAGATTTTTATAGTGTTCATTCCTCGAACAAACCTCCTTAAAAAATTTGTATATATAAAAACACAGCCAAGGCTGTGGTAGAAAAAATATAGTTTTTCCTTTTGCTTTTAGTACATGTTTGTTGTATTCTTTTCATAAGGAGTACTTATGAAAAAGTTGAGTATTATTTTATGCCTCATGCTTCTAGCTTGTTCTGCCCTAGCCTTTGGCGGTTGCGACACAGGTTTTACAAATGTGTATTGCGTGAGATACTCTATAGGGAACACTAACGAGTATATTTATTCTGTATACCAAATGGATATAAAAGAAAGGATAGGCATTTCAGCAGAAGAGCACGAAGGTCTTATTATTTCAAATAACACCCTACTTCACGATGATATCTCCATTGACAAATCAAATATCCCAGATGTAAAAGAAGATGATGTTTTATATTTTTCGGTTTACGGCGACACAATAACAAAAGTAACTGTGAATTATATACAACTCTATTACACAAGCGTGAAAATAATTGATTCTAACACATTAGAAATTAAATATTATGAAAAGATTTACGGGAGCGAGTACGACAACAACTATATGCTTATTAGCAAAAGGGTTGCCACTGATGCTTATGAAATAACTTATTTCAGTTGATGTCTTCTAACCAATTTTCATAGTTTTCCAAATTATATTGGATGTTGTCGCTGTTCCAAAATCTCACGCCATTTCTAAATCTTTGCCTGAGGTCTTCTCTAGCATTATTTGAAAGCGAAACTCCATTTATTGTTTCGATTTCCGCTTGAACATAGTTAAAATATTTTCTTATATTGTCGTAATCTCTGATATTTCCAAGCTTATTTACTATAAAACCGTTTTTGTACATGAAATCATCTATAACATTTATTTCATGCTCCAATGCCTCATATTCTTCTATATATATCCCTAAATCATTTATATACATATTAAATATTACATTCCCGTTTGCATTTTTTAAAGATGCTGGCGAGTTTTTCATATTGTCAATTGTAAATCCTCTATTAATAATAGAAAGAATAGGTGTAGTAAGGCTTTGAACTCCACCAGCTATAGCCCCTGCTATTGCCCCTGTAGGACCTCCAACGGCCCCCGTTTCTGCTCCGCTCTTTGCGCCATCTATTGTTCCTGTTATAGCCTGCGCTGCAATAGTAAAATTACTTTGTAGCCAAAAGTTCTTATTGTTTGCTAGAAATTGACTGTATGCCTCATTTGCAATGGCTAAGCCATTGTCTATACTCCCCACAAGCCCTATAAAACTTTGGTTCCCAGCTTCACTATAGAGTCCTGCATCTCCTTTAATTCTTGCATAATACTTTGTAATTTCTGGCTGTATTGGTTCTGAGTATAAAAAATTAATCGATTCTGAATTAATTTTTTGTATATCATAGGAAAAACGTCCCCCTGCCCAATCACTTATCACAAGTTCTTTAAAGTTGCTATTTAAAAGTTTTGGGTTGAATTTTTTCTGTCTTGTAGCGGAAATTATATCTTCTTTAGCAAAAATAAAAGTTCCTTCAAGTGAATAATCCTCGCTCTCTATATCCTGCACTTTCTGACTTATATCTGTAAACATGCCATAACTATTAAATATATTACCTTCGCTGTTTCGACCTAGAATTATCGTTTTAAGATTTGTATTTGTATCAATACTCAACTCTGAATGGTCAGTTTCTGTTTCATATATATATAAGTTCTTTCTAATCCCATCATCTATAACTTCTAGTGAGGCCATAGATAAATCTATCGGCGGAAGTAGTGAAAATTTTATATTATATAGGTATGAATTATTAACCCCCTCGTTCATTTCACGGAAAGTCTCAATAGTTTTATCGCTTATCACAGCATTCCAATCTGGACCTTTTGATGAACTGACTATCATATTGTTATTTGTTTTCATAACAGGGCAACACAATACTCCCGTTTCGGACGCATATATGCCTCCATTGGAAAAATAAAAAGAATTTTCGGTAAAATTTGAAGGTAATTCGATGAGTGTGTTTTCTTCATATAAATCGTTTACTTTGTATGGGTGCGACTTATCTAAAAATACATAAATCCAAAATGCTACATTTTCTTCAATCCATTTATTGGCCGTATAGTTGCCAGTGTAATCAAAAGACAGCTTTGTTCTTTTTGTCAATCTCTTCGGCAAATTTGGCAAATCTTCACTTTCAAACATCAAACTACCTGCTGAGCCATCAAAACAAACTGCAGGTTTAGCATGGCTGAATCCATAGTCGAGAAATCTATTTACATGAGCCCTATCAATCAGGCAATCTGTAAACACTATTTCAGGGTCAAAATAGAAGGTCTGCAGAGTGTCCATTTTTAAAGAGAATAGGGGCTGATTGTTTGGGCCTAGGTCAGCTGACTGGACATAGTAATAATAGTAGCTTACGGGCACATTATCCTTGTCTACCGCCCTGATTATGGCATAATTTTTTTGTAATATAGTATTAGTGTCTAAGACATTTTCTGTCCCCGGGGGATAGTATCTCAAGTCGTTGATATACATTTGCTGAGTCAAGGTCAAACTATTTAGATTTGGAGTCATGAGCTCACAATAAGGGGCGCCTCCATTTGCCACTTTCTCGTTGTAATATGCTTGTTGCTCTGTTTGTGAGGCGAACCATCTTGTGTTTATCGAGCCATCATCAAATATGCTGTCTATCAAAGCCATTTCGTACCTGAGCCCATCTCTATTTGATGAGTATTCTACCTCAATAGACAATTTGGGTAAAACAGACTGTCCTAATACCTTTCTTATCTCTAAGCCCGTTGTAGTTGGAAGCTTTACACTAAAAATTGCCCTGCCATCTCCCAAGTCAAACTGAAAACCGTTTATATTAGAGATAACATCACTTATTATGCTATTTAAATCTTTAATTCTATTAAAACCCGTACTTAACGACAAATTAAACTCAAGTGAGTAAGTGCATTTGGCCCAAAAGTAATTTATTATAGGCTTGACTTCAGGCGACTGAAGCGTCAAAATTCCATTTATGTATGCAGAGTTGTCGTCGTGAGAATATGCACCATCATGTATAAGGAATTTTTTAGGGAAATTTCTCTCCTCAGCGACCTCATTAAATTTTGATGTCAGGAAGTCCGCCACGGCGTCATTTTGTAACATAGTTTATCTCCTCTTTTCTAATGCTCTTAAGACTCAAGTAAAAATATTTTAACTTGGCTGGAGCATATTTTATTTTAATTGCGATATCCCCTACTAGAAAGAAGCGGTTATCGATTTTAATTATATCCCCACTGGAAACAACGCAGTTATATTCTCGTTCCTCTTCGTCCCAATAGGAGTCAGTAGTTTCGATAGCAACCTCTCTTGTTTCGCCCATAGAATTTGAAGAGAATATTTCTCTAGCGCGACTCTCGTCATTCACCCTTTTAATTTGAAGGTCTAGCCCCATATCAATGTACTGATTTTCACCATATCGAATTAGTGTCTCGGGTTCGTTTTCTTGCTCTTCAGGAGAGTATGTGTATTCTTTATAGACTCGTCCCCAATCACCTCTAAAATCAAAGACGAGACGTCTGTCTACCTTTATTTTTCTTATCATATAGCTTCACCTACATTTGGTTCGGGGTCGTCTTGCCTTTGACTTGAGATAAACTCTGCAAGCTCATTTATTTCTTTGATAGAGCTTGTCCCAAGAATTTCCTTAGCCAGCATTTCAGCTGTTATTTGTTTCTTCTCATAAAGCTCGCTATAAAGCCTTATACTTTCACTCCTTATAGTCTGGGTTTCTGGCATAATGTTAAGTTCTGGCGAAGTTGCGCTATAGTAGTGAAAGAACAAGTCTATAAACTCTTGCAGAGGTTGTTGTATTATTTCTATCTTGTCATGTATAAAGGCTGTTGTTTTAGTCCTTTCATACTCTATCTCTGTGGCCGTCTTTTGAGTCTGGCCGTCACTAAGCCATGCTGCTATTGTAGATGAGGATAGATTTAAAGAGAAAGCCGCATCATTGAGTATGTTTTGCTTTTGCCTATTTATTGCATCAGCTCTAAGCTCAAGCTGAAGCCCCTGTGGCTTTTTGTCATCGCTCTCTCCCCCAATGCTATTGTAATAAGTAAAAATTAAAGGGTCTAACATGCTTTTTCTGCTATCTACATCATTTGGGTTTTGATATTGTTTATCCATCATCACCCTGCCCCTGGAAACATAAACCTCAATTCTTTCGAAAAATTTCAGCTGGTCATAGGCATAGCTTTCGTTCATCAGCAAATCAGCAAGAGGCTGGCCAAATGGGAGCTTTGGAAAAGCTGGTATATTTCTTGTAAATTTTATCAAGCGACAGCCCAGGTCGTCATCAAACGGAAGCAGTTTACAAAACTCGTACATCTCAGAGACTTTTAGCTTTTCTCTGTCTGCAAAGTCTAAAGCTATATCGCCATAATCACGCTTTATCATTTGCTGGACGTCATATGGCAGGTCTCCCCATTTTAGAGCATCGCTTGGCGATGGTGTTGCCTCATACGCAATGTCGGACGAAGTCTTGTATATTAAATAATGGACCATAGGGAAGCGCACTTGCTTTCCCCCAATATTCTTATACCTAAAAAATCTTTCCTCACAGAGATAATACTCTTGAGTTGCTGAAATTGTATCATGGTAAGATGCTATGAAACACTTGACTTTTTCTATCTCTCCGTAAGCGTCCACCTCGACAAAAAATTTATCCATTGGTATAGCCTCTGCTCTCAAGCGATTTCTGCCATCTTTATTCCATTTAATAAGGCTACTACCGCCGTCTAACGCAAACCCATACGCCTCTTTCACTGCAGAATTAAAGTTTGACGTTTTATATTGGTTTTGCAAAACATAGTTTGAAGTCGCATCGCTAGAATTTAAGACTATCGGGTTGCCAAAGATTGTGCTTATTATGCCCGCTCCAATTTTCTGCAAAAATAGCGTAGGGATGACTCCAAATTCTATGTTGTGAAAGCCCTCTATCCACCCCCTATACATGGCCGTTCTAGGCCTTATGTAGCTTGCATAAAATTGATAATATCTTGAAGAAGCTAGCATGTAAGTATTATCATTTTGAGTCAGCCTAAAGCTTGCTGACTGAAGCTCGTTGCCTAGATAAAATGGCACGAGATATTTGTCGTTGATATTATCCATTTGCTTCTACTTTCCTCCTATAATCCTGTATATTCATCACATTTTTTGGCTTGTAGCTCAGCTCTTTTAAATACTTTAAAAAAAGAGGGTGCCTTTTGAGCTCCTCTATGCTTGAGACATCGATATTAAATCTAGGGTGTCTTTTCCATATTTTTGCCAGTCGGCCGGCTATAAAAATTTCTTCAGCATGCTTTTCTAAAATATCTCCAATTTTTATATTTACTACTTCTGTAATTTTTTCTACCTGAGTCTTAGAAAAATCAAGAAGGCGATTTGTCCTAACGAGCTCTAGATGAGGGTAAAACTCTATTGAGAGCCCACCATATGTAGACTCGACCCACTCCCTGATTTCATTCTCAACTTTATCGTAAACTTTGTCTTCATTAATAAATTCTTTTATCTTCATTACCAATCCTCACTTAGAGCAAAGCCTCCAAACCAGTCATCATAGCTCCCGAGCCAAGTCAGTCCCAAGTTCATCAAAAGGACCTTGACTCTAGGGTCTATTTGTCTGTCTTCATTCTCAAGCACATCTTTGTTTAGCCATTGTTTTTGTTCCAAGTCTAATCCAGTGTTCTTAGTAGGGTCTCCATTATTTAAATAAAATATGGCTTGCTTCCACATTGCTTCTTCAAAGGCAGTCCTAAAACGAAAAGGAGTCATTCCTCTCCTGACCCCCTTCGCAATTATCCATTTAAGAACATTTGAATTTGACCCGCTCCTCTTGGCTATATACGTGTATATTTGGTCGCTTATATACTCAAGCTCTTCTGCCACTTTCACAGGGTCATTGAGAAGATATTTATTAAAATCTACACCATGTTTTAAAAGAAGCTCTTCTGTCGGGACATACTGCCTTTTTACGCTGTCATATCGCATGTATTTATCAGTGTAAGGAAAACTCATTTCATCTTCCTGCATAGCTTCTATTTCATCTTCTGTGTACTCTGGCGCTTTATATAGTTTAGGCATACTCTTATCTCCTTAATTTATTTATCTCTCCCAAGAGAGACATTTTTTGCATCTCGGGAATATCATCTCTCGTCAAAGTCTCGTGTCTTAGCTCATGCGCAGCTTTAGCGTCTTTATCCCAGCCTTTGTAATACCCCGGAAGACTCTTTTGGTCAGCGTCTCCAATATATTTAAGAGGAATATTTTTACTTTCTAAGTAGTCCACAGTATCTTTGCCTTTCCCTGCGTTGTGGGTGCTTCTAACTACTGCAAGAGTCTTGTATGTTTTGCCACTTTTGGGGTGAGTCACTTCTGGCGTCACGATATCCCCAACTCTTTTGTTTCTTCCGTAATATGAGTATAGTTTGCCACTGCCATGATGACCATAAGTGACATTGACTATTTGTCCTCCTCCATACCTGTCGGAGTTTTTGGCATGAGGCTCAATAGCTTGCCCTAAAGCATTTAGTTTTTGCATTGTTTCTGCCATAATTAAATCCTCTTTGCTAAATTTTTATAAAAGTATTATAGGCTTCCCATAAAAAGCCATTTATTTCACCAAATGGTAATTTTTTGCACCTTTTTTGCAATAAAAAAGCGAGTTTATTTTACTCGCTATCTTTTATACCTTTTTCATCTCTATACTGTTCTTTATACTTTTTGTAAATCTCCCAAATTTTGGGCAAATATATGCTCTCTATCTCTCGCCGTTTCTTTTCTGCGGCGAAATCTTCCCCTCCTGGTCTAGACGGGACATTATCTAATTTTATAAGAAGCTCATCAAGTAGTTTCCTGCATTCCGGTATTTCTCTCCAATCTTTCATACTCGACATATCCCTCTCTTTTCAACACGTTCATAATGTTATGCGCCTGCTCTAAAGGGTCAGAGTCAGCAATCAACCCATTTATATAAAAATAATTATATGGTTTATCAATCTCTTTTAAGACTTTTAATCTATGGATATATCTCGGTGTCACATTTATAAATTCCGTTCCAATTTTATCCCTGAAAAAACCGAAATCGTCTTTGCTAAACGAGGTGTCCTCTAGATGATTATGAAGGTCAATTCCATCTGTTAAATCAGCCCCTACATCTCCAACATACTCAAGCTCACCAACGTTTTCAAAAACATTACCATCCCTATCTATAGCGATATGGTGCTCAACCCCGCTTTTGACAATTCTGTCCATTGCTTCAGTTATTTTGGATTTTACTTCATTTGGATTGTTTATGTCAATCTTTTCAACCCAGTATTTATTAGAACTTGAATTGTTTAGATTTGAACTATTTGAGTTCGATTTTCCAAATTTTGCGTTTATCGCCTCTTCAACGCTCTGTCCATCTTTTATTGGAATATGGGCCCCGTTGACTGTTATCCAATCTATGTCTTCTTGTTCTCCTTTCCCATCAAACAAACTAGAACTCTTCTTAAATTCGTCGCTCATACCAACCTCTTTAAAATTGTATAGGACGGGTTTTAAAGAAAACCCATCCTAATGAAAAACTATGTATCACTCTCAACAGTGCCTACGCCCTCTTGTGGAGCAGTCATCGTGCCATCTTTCATGGCTTGTACAAAGTTGTCTACCCCAATGGCATTATCATAGTCATAAGACAAGTTAGGAAGTCTAAACTTGCCGGCTATAGCTGCTCTAATAGTCTTAATGCTTGTTATTGCTGTTGCTGAATTTGTAAACCCAGAGCCACTGAAAACAGCTTTAATAGAATTACCAGAGAGACAACGAACACCCATATTTACTTTAGGCTGAATTATGACGCCTTGAGTGTCTGGGTCGTCGACTGTTTTAAACGAAGTAGGTTTAAGGCCTCTAAGCGTAGCATTTGCTGGTGCTATAAAAGCTGAAAGCTGTTCTAGAAGCGCTATTGTTGCAGAGTCTGTAGTGGCATCAAGCCCCAAGTAATAATAAACTGCATCTTTTACTTGTTGCATTACTTCATAGAGCGGCATGCCATCAAGCCAGCCAACATAACCTTTTTCAAAGTCTGCAACTGTCTTCTGGTCTCCAGTGAAGGCGTTCATACCACCCTGAGCCAACATTCTTGTTGCTACATCGCTCGCAGTAAGGGCTGCGGTGTCTGTCAGGTCAACAAGATAAATCGAGTTAAACAAGAATGCCTGTCTCTTGTCTGCTGGATAATAGCCAGCGTATAGCTTGCTATCACCTCTAGTTACTTTTGCGTTTGAGAGCTTGAATGCTCTTATAGCCGCCGTCCTATTGTCAGCTGAATAAGTGTACATTTCAATTGCGTTTGCCACCTCAGTAGCTGTAGGAGTCTCGCTAAAGCTATCCATAAAGAAAGAATAAAGCTGAGATGCAAAGGTATAGCCGTTGATGTTGATTGCTATGTCCTGCTCAATCTGGTCCTTACATATTTGCTCAAAGCCTTCGTTTAAATTTAAAGCGTTTGTACCCTCGATTTCGTCTTCTGAAACAGAGATGTTGTTGTCATATCTTTTCAAAATATCAAGAGTAAATCTCTTAGAAAGCACATGTTTTCTCTGCCCAGTAGTTTGGTCTGGGAGATTATCTGTGTTCGCCCAGGCCCCATTTGTGGTAGCCCCTCTCATTCTAAACCTGTTATTGAGAGGAATAGGAACATAGATATCTAGTGTCGCTGCATTTGTTTGTTCTGGTGTGACAAATTTGTCAGAGATGCCAAAACCGTCTTTGTGAATTATATCTTGATAGAGATTTTTATAAACAGTTTTGGAAGTCAATCTTGCCACTTGCTGATTGTTTAAATTAAATAAACTCATTTTTTAATTCTCCTTGTGTTAAAATTTCAATAAAAAAACCACTGATAATCAGTGGTCAACATTTTGTTTTGGCTCTTATCTGTGCATGTAAATATCTTTACAATCATCAAAAAGCCTGTTTACTTTTACTGGGGTTGATATTTTAGATGGATATCCAAAAGCCCCCTCTACCTTGCTCTTTAAACTTGCATTCTCTGCTTCAAGAGCTGCAATTTTTGCGTTTTGAGCCTCAATAATCTGCTCAAAATCAACTGGAACGTCTTCGCCATCTGCCTCTACGGCCTCAGTCGAAACTTCCCCAGTCTCTTCTGCTTGTGGAGCTTCTTTTGACATTATCGGCATATCATCCATTTCTGGCGTTTCGGCGGAGTCATTACTAGAGGCTGTATCCTCAGCTGTTTCCTCTTGAGCTTCAGGCCCCTTAATGCTGTTTTGGATTTCGGCGTCTTCTTGTGAGGGCTCTTCCTCGTCAGGCTTTTCCTCTTCGTCGCCATTTCCAACCTCTTGCCTTGAAAGCTCTTCACTTGAAACTTTCTCTTCGCTCTCTTTAACCTCCTCAGGCTTAGCGCTTTCGCCCTCTTCGGTCAATGTTGTGTCAAGCAAAGCTTTCAGCTCTTCAAGCTCTTTTGGTGACAAATCTTTTAACAATTTTTTGAGTTGTTCAAGCTTGTCCATTTTGTCCTCCTTTTTAATCTGTTTCTTTTTGTACGCCGCCCCCTCATCCTTATGGGCTCTCCACCTCTCTGCGGACTTGCAGTTAAGAACTTATGTTTAGGCGTAAATAAAAATAAAAAAAGCAAGTATGTTCTACTTGCCTATTTTTTTTAATTTGATTAGTCTCGTTCGTATATTTCAGTTATCATGTCTAGCATTTCGTCAAATCCGGCACCTGGATTGTCTTTGAGCCATTTAAGCATTTCTTCGTGTGCGTTTTTGATATCTAGCACGCTTGTGAAGCCGAGCATATCATCTCTGCTTATTCCTCTTGCTTTGAAAATATCTATAATTTCCATTTCTATTTTACTTAGCATCGTTACCCTCCCAATAATTGATTTTGTCTTCGTTCCCTAAAATTGGAGCTTTGAACCTGCATAGAATCTGTTCTTTTGTCTTGCTATAAGTAAACCTGTAGTAGTTGTTTCCATACAGAATTGCTCCCTTTGCTGGTATCTTGTCTGCATGTTTTGTCCTCACAGCACTGCATAACTCAGCATACTCTTTCTCTGGCAAAATAACTATATCATTTTTCCTTTTGCTCATCAAGGGTTTGTCAAAGAATTCTTTTACAGCTTCTCGCTTAGATTGCCCTTGTTGAATAGGTATATGCGAACCATTTGCTGTTATCCACTCGACGTCTTCATTCTCTCCCTTGCCATCTGTAAGCCTATTACTTTTTCTAAACTCTTCCATTGTTTCTCCTAGATTCGACCATATTTATCCTGTTCCTTAATTCGTTGGAGCACTGCATCAAGCGAGTTATCACTCTCAAAGCTCAACCTTCTCTCTGGGAAAGTCAAGTTGTATGGGTTCCTTAAAATCATCATTACAGCGTACTGTAACGCGTCTGTACAGTCGTTTGGTATAGTCGGGTCAATCTTTTTATTCTCAAGAAGCCTTAGGGCTTTTACTTGCTCTACTAGTTTTGAATTACTGTATTGCGGACTGAACGCATCTACATTTACTATCGTTAACGTGCCATTAGCAAACGCTGCATTGATAATGTCTAGCTGTCTCTCTTTTTCTTGTTTTTCCTTGTATTTAAAGAGCCTCACATTTCTCCAGCGCATGTAGTTTTTATCTGTCGATGCCAGAACACACATCTGTCTATACATTCCACTTGCGCAGTCGAACGAAAAAATAATAGGGATAACATGCTCTTGGTTAAAATGCTCGTTTATGTAGTCTAAAAACTTGACAATCATGGCGCAACGCTCAGTCAATGCGGGTTTTACTGATTGCTCCTTACAAGACAAATAAAAGCTTTCTTGGGCCCTCAAAAGGCCATTTTGATGAACTGTCACCGCCGTCGCCGCTATAGCGTCTTGACTCTCAGCATCATCTACACCAATTACTATTGCATTAATTAGGGCCCCAAAGCCTAGTTTAGAATCGCTTTTTATCAGGTCTTGTCTGTTTACATAACATTTACTTTCAATAAACGAATGGAAGACATTTTCCCAACCTGCGACATCTAAGTCTCCAAGATAAATTTGTCGATAAGAGACCGGGTCGTTTTTTTCAAGGTCTTGTATTTCATGTATTAGCGCGTTAGGTATCCATTCGATGATATCCTGGTATGTCGGCCTGAGAACTGTCCACTCTGGGTCTTCAAGCTTAGCCTTATAGAATTCATGAAACCACATAGCCGACCTGTCCGGGTTCCCTGCTAATATGACCTTGCTATGCCCCGCTTTCATTTGTCTCAAGAAAGTAGAAAGGCAGTTAAGCAAAATTTCCTTGCTATGCAATTTCTGTACTTCATCCATAATAAAAAGGCTAATGGGCCTAATGGTTTTTTTGCCTTTTGTCGTATTTACATTTGACCTCTCATTTGTTTGAACTGAATATACTCTTATTTGATTTTTATGCCCCCTTTTATAGATGCACCTAGAAGAGCTTATCCATTCCATGTTTTCGTTTAAGCATTCGCTCTCTATAAACGCTTGGAACTCACTCAAAACCCCTTCTCCCGCGTTTGTCAGGCTGTCTACTCCTATACAAACGTCATACTCTGGAAAAGCATCGTAATACATTAAGATAATTCTCCCGAGACCTGAAGACTTCCACGAAGTTCTTGGACTATACCAAAGATTCTTCTTGCACCTTTTATCTTCCAAGTCGTTAAACGACGGCTCATAAATTTTTGGGACTTCTATCTCTATTTCCAACGTCTCACTCCTCTGTGTTTGTCGGGGGTGTATAGTCGCCAATTATCTTTGGGTCTTTCTCTTTTTTGTTGCGAGGGATAGACTTGTCGACAAATTTTATCTTAATGCCTGTAACAGCCTCGCTCTCCAGCTCCACTGTCTCCTTTGGCTTTTCTCCTATTAGGTCTCTTATCGAGTTAAACGCTGGAACGTCTCCAAGTTTTGCTTTCTTGAAAATGGCAATAGCGGCCTGTTCATAGCCCGTCAAGCGCTCTCCAGTCTCCGTGTCATATGTCATAGACAAAACCTTTTCTACAGCCTCTTTAAGGCGTTTTTTCTCTTGTCTCGCCTTACCACTTGCAAGCCCACCCTTTTTCCCATTTTCCCGTGCTTCGTCCGAGCTTGGGACTCTTAAATTCCCTAAGTTAATCATCCATTTAAGCCTCCTAAATAAAAAACACGGCGGTTGGTCGTGTCTCTTTCTGCGCTGGCCGGGGACGGCCGTTTGAGCACAAAGAATAAAGCTCAAACAGCCTGCCAGCTTTACTCAGGCGAATAGTGAAAGCCCTGAGCGAGTGTATATGGAAAACTGTTGCTTCTCTCTACTTTCAATTTCCCACAGTAGCATAATAACATAGTTAAATATGCAAAAATATGCAAAGTTTTTAATTTTTAGATTTTTCTTCTTGCATTTTTGTTTTAATGTTTTTTAGCAGCAATTTTGTGTATCGCCCTTTCAAAGCAGGTAGTTTTGAGTAAAGCCTTACCCCCACTCTATGTAAATATTGAACATTTCTAAAACAGTAGTTCATTTTCACCGCTATTTTCTCAAATGTCATTCCGTCTATGTAGTAATACTGAAGCACTTGACAGTAAGGGTACTTGACGTCGTTTATCTTGTTTAAGATGTCCGTTGCCCGAGCCTCGGAGAAAACTATGTTTGTGCTCAAGTCTTTTTCAAGCTCAATTATTGTGTCAATGAGTTCTTCCCGATAGTAGCTCTCTCTGCTCTTCTGCACCCCTAAATTGTCTTTATGTGAGGGATACACCAATTTGCTCCTAAGAGCCCTGAGCCTGTCCTCTAAGCCCTTTGAATGAAGCTTACACTTACGATAGTCTTCAAGCTCAGCTATGGCCTCCCTATACTGCTCCTTGTATGTCTTCATCACACCTCCATATCATTCTCTTCTTAAACTAATAAAATTACATACTTTTTACGCCAAAACCGTAAAAACTTTTGATTTTGTGCTACTTTTTCGCCTTGAAGCAGAAAACTTTTATCTAGCAATTTTACACTTCTTCTTGTTCACATTCCTTTTTTGCTTGTTGGTAGAAGTAATCAACTTTCATTATAATGCCATCTTCTGTCTTTTCATTGCCATAATCGAAAAATTGCAAATCTTCACACGCCAATTCGCAAGCCCTTTTCCAAGTGTCTAGTTCTTTTTTGCTTTTACAATTTTCTTGATTTAATTTACCATATTGTTTACGCATTTTTTTGAATACTTCTAATAAGTAATCAAGTTCTTCCACACTCTCAATGCCATACTCTTCGAGTATATCTTCCAACCTGCCGAGTTTGTTGACTGGTTCTCCATACAAAGAATGCAAACAATTCTTTCTTAAATCGACTGCAAAATCAGTCTTAAAACTATCAATTACATATTTATCATTTTTCTTTTCCGTCAATCTATCTGCCATATCATTCTCCTTTACTAATTGATTTATTTTCGGTTTGTATCGGTTGCGTTATTCCAGTATTTGTTACTTGAATGTTTTGAATATTCTTAGGTTGACAGAATATACAAAATGGCTGTGTTGGCGACATTACTGCCCCACATTTTGGACATACCCAGCCCTGTTGATAAAATGATAGTTGTGGTGGTTGAATTATACCAAATCCATAATCTTTAATTTCGTCATTCATTCCCCGCCTCGCAGTTCTTGTAGTTTTGCTTGTGCTTCTTCGAATGTTGCAAATAAGTCAGGTTCCTCAGCATAAAATCCAGACTTTTCTAAAGCATAAATAATCATACTGATATTATCAGTTTTCACGACATAAGACCTTATTACAATATCTCTTGAAACAACAATTTCTTTGCCATCATTGCATGGCAGATAATACACTTCCTGCTCAATTTCAAACTTAGGCACAATCGCACACCCTAGTTCTTCGCTTGCTTCTTCAAGTGTTCTCATTAAATTTTCTTTTTCGCTTTTCAATGTGTCAATCTCTGCGTTAAACCACATAATCCTTTCGTTCGCTTGGTCGAGTTGTGATTGTAAGTCAATAATAAAATCAGCAATTTTTTCTAAGTCCTTATATGCACTTTCTTTGTTGTAATTTTTATCTTTAATATCTCTAATGTCGTTAAAAAACACATCGAGTGGCAAAAAACTATTAGACATTGAATATATTTTTTCTTCCAAATTTTTATTCATCATCTTCTCCTACTATCTCTATTTTTACTTTGACTGGAACGCAGTTTTGTAAGTTATATTCGTCAATAATTGCTTGTGCTTCACTTTCACATTCAAATATATCTGCCTTTGCTAATGTAAAACAAATATAGTGACTTGAACAAATATATGTTCTATCATCATCTCTCTGAATAACCCACGCATACTCTGTCTTACTCATCTTCCACCACCTTTTCGACTATGTCGTCTTTGATTAGGTCGTATAATATTGACAATTCAATGCTTAAATAAGCACATACATTGCCTTTAATTGTGTATGCAATTTGTAATTCATAAGTATAAGTATTAACTGCTAATGCAACTTGTTCCCCTGCTTCATTTCTTAAAGTTAATGAATACCAAAATTCACTTTCTTGCACAAATCCATATTTTTCAAGTTCTGGAAGTTTATGCTGTTTCATATTAAATACTAATCGTTGCATTGTTTCTCTCCTTTAAAATAAATTCCTTTACTTTTTAACCATTCATAAAAATCTCTCCAAAATATTGACGGACATTTCAAAGTAGGTATTGTTTCTTTTAGCCATTCTATATGTTGCGGATAATATTGTTCAATGTCAAGACCTAAAATATAAAGAATAATTATATGATTTAATTTTGAAGCAATTTCTGGTTTATATTCTTTAAATAAAATATCAGTTCCAGCATACATACTCATATTGCCTTTTATCCTATCAATTTCATTTGCAAGCCTATTTGCTTTATTTGTTGCTAGTTTTTCCATAAGTGATATACCTTCAATTTCCATATTATTTTCAGTAAACCAGTCAAAAATAATTTCAATGTCTTGCTTACCAGACAAAGTTTGATATGCAATCAATTCTTTTAAACTTTTCATTTTTTCTCTCCTTTTAACTCTTTGATTTGCTTATTTATTTGGTCACAAATATCGTGCCACGCAACAAAATGGCGAAGATAACCAAATTTAGAACTATCTAATAAATGAAGTTTTGCTATTAGTTCTTTTTTCACCTTTTCAAGTTCCTGAATTGCGAGTGCATTGTGATATTCTCCATCTTGCTCTTTTAACCATTCAATCTCTTTGTCTTTTTCTTTAACTATTTTAGTAAGTTCATCAATTCTTGCTCTTTGACCTGCATTTGCATTTGGTGCGACACTCAATGAATGATTAAGATTTTTGATTATAAAGTCTTTATC